>JAPLSF010000025.1 GCA_026398785.1 Pseudomonadota bacterium
GGGTGACGCGCTTCGGACGGATGAAGCTGTAGTACTCATTCTCGATCTGCAGGATGTTGGCGTTGAGCTGGGCGTACTCGCCATCGACCTGCACGCCGATCTTCTCGTACTCGGGATTCGGCGTGCTGATCGCGGCCGTCAGGTCGCGCACGTAGTGATCGAGGCTGTTGACCGAGACGTTGAGTCCCGCCTGGCTCTTGTTACGGTAGCCGAGGTCGCTCATGCGCAGCGAAGTCGCATACGGAGCGTACAGGCTGCCCGGCTCCAGCGGCTCGAGGCCGTCAACCTTGCGCCCTTGCAGGAACGACGGGCAGATCGCCGGCGAGTTGCCGAACAGGTACAGCACGATCCAGCCATGCCGCCGGTAATTGCGCAGCAGCGAGAAGTAAGACTCGGACCGGAAGGCTTGCCCGGAGTCCCTGGGCTGCAGCACGTCTGCCAGCACCGGCCAGAAGTGATCCGGGAACGAGTAGTTGAAGTGCACGCCGGCGATGGCCTGCATCACGCGGCCGTAGCGGTGGCCGAGACCCTGGCGGTACACGGTCTTCATGCGGCCGACGTTCGACGAGCCGAACTGCGCGATCGGGATGCTTTCGTCGCCCTTGATGGCGCACGGCATGCTCGTGGCCCAGAGCAGTTCGTCGTCGGGCAGGTTCGTGTAGACGAAGCGATGCAGGTCGGCGAGGTACTGCACCAGTTCCCAGGTGTGGGCGAACGGAGGCGTGACCAGTTCGATCAGCGCTTCGGAGTAATCGGTCGTGACGTGCTCGTTGGTGAGCGCCGACCCCAGTGTCCGCGGATGCGGGGCCTTCGAGATCTGCCCTTTCGGCGTCACCCGCAGCGATTCCCGCTCCACACCCTTGAGCCCGCCCTGCAGCACGCCACGCGCGCGGGCGTTGATGACGCCAGCGAGGCGTTTTTCGAAGGCTCGGTCGAGGGACATCGTGGGTTCAGCCGCCATTACCGGGCCCGGTAGGTTAGCAGAACGGCCTGACGGTCCCGGCCACGCACTGGGCATGACGTTAGATGTCGATCGACGGTTGACGCGAACCCTGCCCTGGCTGTCGAAGGCCTATGCAGCGGCCTGGTTGAACGGGCTTCGCATAGCCGTATAGTTCCCAAAATTCAATTACTTATGCAACGCGAGCGGGCTCGAACTTTGCCTGACCCGCCCGACTTTGCAGCGGCGGAGCTGGCGGACAGCGGCTATGCTTGCGCTGTGTACTACCTGAGAGTGCTTGTTCTTGCGACCGCAGTCGTTGGCACGCTGGCAGCTGCGCCGGCGCGCGCCGAGGACTCCATGCGCTGCGGCAGCAAGCTCATCAGCGTCAGCGATGGCAAGGACAAGGTTCGCGCCCTGTGCGGCGAGCCGTCCAGCGTCAGTTTCCAGGGCGTGATCCGGCGCGCGGCCCGCTACCAGTATGGTTACGGTTACAGCCGCTACGAGTATTACGGTCCGGGTGTCATCGACATGCCCGTGGAAGTGTGGACCTACAACTTCGGCACCAGCAAGTTGCTGCGCAAGCTGCGCTTCGTGGGCGACGAACTCGACGAAATCCGCACCGACGGCTACGGCTACTGAGTCGTCACTCCGCGCCGCTGGCGGCGCGTGTCGATCCAGCGATCGATCCTGGTTTCGAGCACGGACAAGGGCAGTGAGCCGCTGCCGATGACTTGATCGTGGAATTCGCGCACGTCAAAGCGTTCACCAAGGCGCTGCTCGGCCCGATGCCGCAGCTCGAGAATCTTGAGCTGACCGACCTTGTCGGCGAGCGCCTGGCCGGGACAGGCGATGTAGCGATCGACTTCGGCAGCAATGTCCGCTTCGCCGAGCGCCGTGTTCGCGCGCAGGTACTCGCTCGCTCGCTGGCGGCTCCAGCCCTTCGCATGCAGGCCCGTGTCGACAACGAGGGCCGCCGCGCGCCACAGCTCCACGTTCAATGCGCCGAATTGGCTGTACGGGTCCGCATAGAGCCCCAGTTCGGCTCCGAGCGACTCCGCGTACAGGGCCCACCCCGCGACAAACGCAGCGTCGTCACCGAAGCGACGGAACCGCGGCAGCTCAGGCGTCTCCCGCGCGATCGCCGCCTGGTAGAGGTGACCGGGTACGGCCTCGCCCAGGTACAGCGCGTCCATCGCATAGGACGGGCGCGATGTGAGCTCACTGGTATTCACGTAAAAGACGCCCGTACGTCCGGCATTCGGCGGTGAGTACGAGGCACCTGCAACAGAGTCTGCACGAAAACCTTCGATCGGCCGGATTTCGAAAGACGACTTCGACCGGCGCAGGAACAACGCGGGCAGTCGCGCATCGACATGATCGCGCAGCGCTGCATAGCCCGCGAGCATCGACTGGGCATTGCCGACCTGGAACTGCGGGTCCGTACGCAGCGCATCGAACACGGTCCGCGGCTCACCAGCGATGCCAAGCGCTCCCTGCAGACCCGCGAGACTTGCACGTAACCGCGCCACTTCGCGCTGGCCGAGCTCATGCACGTCCTCCGGCGTCATGTCCGTCGAGGTGTAGTAGCGCACGAGGTACGCGTACCAGAGGTCCCCGCTCGGCAGGTTCGACCACGACACGGTGTCGCGCGCCTTGGGCAGGTATTCCTGGGCCAGGTAATCGTGCAGGCGCCGATAGGCGGGCAATACCTTCGTCCGCAGTTTTTCATCGTAGGCCTGCAGCAGGCGCCGGCGGTCGGCCACGCTCGGACCGGCCGGGAAGTTCAGCAGCGGCTGCCAGAACACGGTTTGCTGCGGGTCCTCGAGCCGGCCGAACGCCTCGAGCTGCGGCAGCGTGCGCTCGACCACGACCTGCGGCAGCACCACGCCCTTGGTGACGCCGGCACGCAGGTTGTTGATGGCCTGGTCCACCCAGACGACGAAGCCATCCATGCGCGCGAGGAAATTATCGTAGTCGCGCGTCGTCCTGAACGGATGCGCGCCCTGGCCTGAACCGAGCTGCGCAAAGACCCCCGGCCAGCTGGCGAACGAGTTTATCGCCAACAGTTCGCTCGGATACCGGTACCCACCGATGCCGAGCTCACGCTGGCGCTTGAAAGCTGCGTAGGTGACGAGGTCTTCGCCGGTCAACTGTTTCCGATCGATGGCCTGCAGCTTCTCGAGCGACTCCTGTTCGATACCGAGCGAATCCGCCATCCAGCTCATGCTGACGTAGTCGCCGAAGCGACCATCGAACCGGTGGTCGCCGAGCTCGCTGGCACGAATGGGGTTCAGCGCGAGGTACTGGTCGAAATACGTTTCGACGACGCGATACAGCTCGGCCGCTTCAGTGTTGGACGCACGCAAGGGCGCGGACAACTCCGAAGGCTTGTCTTCGGCTCGCGTCGACGGCTCCGGCGCGAAATCGCATGCCGTCAGTGCCAGCGTGCCGGCCAGCAGTGGCAGCAGTGGCAACAGAAAGTGGTTTTGCGACATTCGCTGACGGCTCAGCGGCGAGCCGCGATCCAGCGGTCGACCTTCGCTTCGAGCACGTCCATCGGCACGGCGCCATCGCTCAGGACTTCACGGTGGAAGTCGCGAAGGTCGAACTTCGGTCCGAGCGCCTGCTCCGCTCTGTGGCGCAGGCCCTGGATCCGCAAGTCCCCCACCTTGTATCCGAGCGCCTGGCCCGGCCAGGCAATGTAGCGTTCGACCTCGGAGACGACGTCCGACTCAGCCATCGTCGAGTTGTCGAGCATGAACTTGATCGCCTGCTCCCGTGTCCAGCCCTTCGCATGCAGCCCGGTGTCGACGACGAGGCGCATCGCGCGCAACTGCTCGTCGTTCAGGCGACCGTACCACTGGTAAGGGTCGGTGAAGAGGCCGAGTTCCTTGCCGAGCGACTCCGCGTAGAGCGCCCAGCCTTCGACGTAGGCCGTGTAATCACCGCCGAAGCGACGGAATCGCGGCACGCCCGCGAGTTCCTGCTGGATCGACACCTGGAAGTGGTGCCCCGGGGCTGCTTCGTGCAGCGACAGCGTCTCCATGCCGAACTTCGGCTGCGCCTTCAGGTTGTACGTGTTGACGTAGAACACGCCGGGGCGCGCGCCGTCCGCCGAAGGCTGCTGGTAATACGCACCCGCCGCGGTCTGCGCGCGGAACGCCTCGACCTCGCGCACTTCGTAGTCCGCCCTGGGAAACACCGAGAACAGCTGCGGCAGCGCGGCATCGATGCGTGTCTTGAGCATGCGGTACCCCGCGAGCAGGTCCGAGCCCTGTGTGAAATAGAACTGCGGATCGGTTTCGAGGAACGTGAAGAACGCCTCGAGGTCGCCCTTGAACCCGACCTGCTGCCGGACCGTGTCCATTTCGCCGAGGATGCGCTTCACCTCGCTGAGGCCCAGCGCGTGAATCTCGTCGGGCATCAGGTTGGTCGTGGTGTGTTCCTGCACGTAGTAGGCGTACCACGCCTGCCCGTCAGGCAATGCCGTCCAGGCCACGCTGCTGCGCGATTGCGGCAGGTATTCGTCGCGCACGAAATCACGCAGGCGCTTGTAGGCGGGCAACAGCGTGCCGTCGAGCGTCCTGGTGTACTCCGCAGTGAGTCGCTCACGGTCGGCCGCGGAGAAACTCGCCGGAAACTTGCCGATCGGCGCGTAGTACTGGCTGTCCTGTGCCTGCGGCACGACCATCGCGTCAAGCTGACCGAGCACCTTTTCCATCACGGCACGCGGTTGCACGACACCCTTGGTCGCGCCCTCCCGCATGTTGACGACCGCCTGATCCATCCAGACGGCCAGCCCGTCCAACCGCTGCAGCCAGTGCTCGTAGTCCGCAACGCTCGCGAACGGCTGCGCGCTGGTGCCCGAACCCAGCGCGGGCATCACGGTGAGCAGGCTGCCGGCCTGGTTGATTGGCAGCAGGTGAAACGGAAACCTTTCGCCCCGCGCTTCCCGTTCCCGCTCGTACAGGAAGATGTCGTACGAGATGCGGTCCGCCGGCGAGAGCGAATCCGGATCGAGCGCGCGGATCGCCGCGAGGTACTTCTGGTTCAGCGCGTGCGCGTCGGCCAGGTACTGCGGCCCGATCGAATTCGGCAACTGATCGTCGTAGCGATGGTCGCCGATGTACGTCGCGAGCAGGGGGTTGGCGCGCAAGTTGTCCTCGAAATAATTCTCGAAGAGCGCATCGAGTCGCTGCCTGGTATCGGTCGCCGTCGCCGGCAACTGCGCATCCGGCGTCTTTGTGCCGGTCGGGGACGGTGGCGCCGAGACACAACCCTGCAAGACCATGGTCACGGCGAACCCAAGGATCAAAGCGTTGGTACGAAGGGACACGTCGTTGCTTCCTGCCGGCGGCGGGGCTGCGATTATAGGGGCATCAGCGTTCGACGATCGCGGTGACGCCCATGCCACCGGCCGTGCAGATCGAGATGAGCCCGCGGCCGCCGCCGCGCTGATCGATCAACTTGGCGAGCGTCGCGACGATGCGTGCCCCCGTAGCCGCGAACGGATGGCCCACGGCGAGGCTGCTGCCGTTCACGTTGAGCTTCGAACGATCGATCGAGCCGAGTGGGCGCTCGCGACCCAGCCGGTCGCGGCAGAACTCAGCCGACTCCCACGCCGCCAGCGTGCACAGCACCTGCGCTGCGAACGCCTCGTGAATCTCGTAGAAATCGAAGTCCTGCAGCGTGATCCCAGCGTCGTCCAGCATGCGTGGCACCGCATGGACCGGCGCCATCAGCAGTCCTTCGTCCTGCAGGAAATCGACGGCCGCAACCTTGCCGTACGTCAGGTAGGCCTGCACCGGCAGCCCCCTTGCCCGGGCCCAGTCCGCGCTCGCCAGCAGCACCGCAGCAGCGCCGTCCGTCATCGGCGTCGAATTGCCCGCCGTCAGCGTGGCGCTGCCATCGACGGGGAACGCGGGCTTTAGCTTTGCCAGCTTTTCCATCGAGGTGTCGCGACGGAGGTTATCGTCGCGCTGCACGCCGTTGAATTCGAACACGAGGTCGTCGAAGAAGCCGGCATCGTACGCGGCGGCAGCACGTTGATGGCTTGCGAGCGCGAGTTCATCCTGCGCTTCGCGCCGGATGCCCCAGCGTCGCGCCATCAGCTCGCAGCTCTGTCCCATGTTGAGCCCGGTACGCGGCTCGGCAACCGCAGGAAAGCTCGGCTTCCAATGTCCCGGTCGCAACGAGGCCCAGGGCGCGAGCCGTTGACCCAGCGACTGGCCCCGTGCGCCGCGCAGCATGATCCGGCGCAGGTTCTCGTTGATGCCGATCGGCGCATCGCTGGCAGTATCGACGCCTGCCGCAATCGCGCTGTCGATCTGACCCGCCGCGATCTTCAGGCCGAGCAGGATCGCCGTTTCGAGGCTCGTGCCACAGGCTCGCTGCAGGTCGAAGGCCGGTGTGTGCGCGTCGAGCGTCGTGCCGAGCACGGATTCGCGGGTCAGGTTGAAGTCGCGCGCACTCTTCAGCACCGCCCCTGCACCGACGTCGCCCAGACGCTCGCCAGCGAGACGGTGCTTGTCCGTCAGCGCCTGCAACGCTGCCGTCAGCATCTGCTGGTTGCTGCACTCCGCGTAGGCGCCCATCGAGCGCACGAACGGGATCCGGGCGCCGCCGACGATGGCGACACGGCGCGTGGTGTTTCCGACGAGCATGGAGCGTCCCCGACATTTCCTTGACGCCGTCTAGGGTACCCCTGGACGACCCGATCCTCACTCCGGGTCGCGCCTCCCTGATATCCTTGATCCCCTTCCCCCAAGCGAAAAACCTGCCCCGCGAGGCGCGGAACGCACCATGAGCCACCTGCAGCTGCGAGCGACCGACGGCCACGCTTTCTCGGCCTACCTGGCCCGGCCGGAAAGCCTTGCGCGCGGCGGCATCGTCGTGGTCCAGGAAATCTTCGGCGTGACGGGACACATCGAGCGCGTCGCCGACCAGTTCGCCGCCGAGGGGTACCTCGCGATTGCGCCGGCCGTGTTCGATCGCCAGGAACGCGGCGTCAACCTGGCCTACGACACCGCAGGCGCCGCTCATGGTTTCGCCCTCGCCAGCGCGGCCGACGAGAACGGGCTCATGGCCGATCTCGATGCGGCCATCGCTGCCGTCGCGCATGCGGGTGCGGTGGGCATGATCGGGTACTGCTGGGGTGGTCGCGTCGTGTACCAGGCGGGTAGCCGCACCAACATCGCGGCAGGCGTCGTCTATTACGGCGGCGGTATCCCGCAGATCGTGGAGCCCACGCCGCGCTGCCCGATGCAGTTTCATTTCGGCGGGCAGGACACGCACATCCCCCTGCGCGACGTAGAGAAGATCCGTAATGCGTTCCCGCAGGGCGAATACCACACCTACGCCGCTGGTCATGGATTCAACTGCACGGAGCGCGCCAGCTACGAACCTGCCGCGGCGCACCTGGCCTTCGTGCGCGTCAAGGAATTCTTCGGCAAGCACCTCGGCTGACAAAGAGAAAACTCATGACGCTCAAACTCAATGACCCCACCCTGCTGCGGCAGCAGTGCTACGTCGACGGCCAGTGGCTCGACGCGCGCAACGGCGGCACGAAACAGGTCACGAACCCGGCGAATGGTGCAGTTCTCGGCACGGTGCCCGACATGGGTGCTGACGAAACACGTGCGGCAATCGAAGCAGCCGCGGCTGCCTTCCCCGCCTGGGCCGCACGCACGGCCAAGGACCGCGCCACGCTGCTGCGCCGCTGGCACGACCTGATGCTGGCGAACGCCGATGACCTGGCCACGCTGATGACCGCCGAGCAGGGCAAGCCGCTCGCTGAAGCCAAAGGCGAGATCACCTACGCGGCCTCGTTCATCGAGTGGTTCGCGGAAGAAGGCAAGCGCGTCTACGGCGACGTGATCCCGGGCCATCAGCCCGACAAGCGCATCTTCGTGCTGCGCCAGCCCGTAGGCGTCGTTGCGGCGATCACGCCGTGGAACTTCCCGGCGGCGATGATCACGCGCAAGGC
>JAPLSF010000312.1 GCA_026398785.1 Pseudomonadota bacterium
ACGAGGCGCCGAACGAGGTCTACAACGTCGTGGGCCCGATCTGCGAATCCGCGGACTACCTCGGGCACGAGCGCCTGCTTCCGGCCACCAGGGAAGGCGACGTACTGCTGATCGCGAACGCCGGCGCCTACGGGTACGCGATGAGCTCGCACTACAATCTGCGCGAACAGGCGTGCGAAGTGATCATCTGAGCGGGCCGATGGCGACCGGAGTGAGCGTGTGAAGGCTGCTATCGTTGGCTGGCGCGGCATGGTGGGTTCGGTGCTCATGCAGCGCATGGCGGTTGAGCGAGATCTCGACCATGTGGACCCCGTCTTCTTCAGCACGTCGCAGGCGGGCGGCGCGGGCCCCGTGATCAATGGCCGACCGTCCGGCGCGCTGCAGGATGCCAATGATCTGCAAGCGCTCGCGCAGTGCGACGTGGTCGTGACCTGCCAGGGCGGTGACTACACGAACGCCATCCATCCGCGGCTGCGGGCGGCGGGCTGGCACGGCTATTGGGTCGACGCGGCGTCGGCGCTGCGCATGAAGAGCGATGCCGTCATCATTCTCGATCCCGTGAATCGCAACGTGATCGACAGCGCGCTCGCGGCTGGCGTGCGTGATTACGTCGGCGGCAACTGCACCGTGTCGTTGATGATGATGGCGCTCGGCGGGCTGTTCCGTGCGGACCTCATCGAGTGGATCACGTCGATGACGTACCAAGCGGCTTCGGGGGCCGGTGCGCAGAACATGCGCGAACTCGTCGAACAGATGGGAAGCGTGCACGCTGCCGCGTCCTTGCTGCTTAAGGATCCAGCCAGCGCCATCCTCGACATCGACCGGGTCGTTGCAGACCAGCTGCGTTCCCCCGCACTGCCGCAGGCGAACTTCGGCACTGCGCTGGCGGGCAGCCTGATCCCGTGGATCGACAAGGACATGGGCAACGGCGTGAGCCGCGAAGAATGGAAGGGCGGCGCCGAGACCAACAAGATTCTCGGCCGCGCGGATGCGACTGCGATTCCGGTCGAAGGCATCTGCGTCCGTGTCGGCGCGATGCGTTGCCACAGCCAGGCGATGACCATCAAGCTGAAGCGCGACTTGCCGTTGGCGGAGATCGAACGCCTGATCGGCGGCGGCAATGAATGGGTGCGACTGGTGCCGAACACGCGCGAGGCGTCGATTGCCGGCCTTACCCCGGCTGCGGTCAGCGGCACGCTCGACATTCCGATCGGCCGCGTGCGCAAGTTGGGCATGGGTGGCGAATACCTTGCGGCCTTTACCGTCGGCGACCAGTTGCTGTGGGGCGCGGCCGAGCCGATCCGCCGCATGCTGCGCATCCTCGCCGAACGTCAGCGGGGCTGAGCGTCGTTCATGACCGACCAGCGCGACCAGCCCTCGCTCGACGAACTGGCTGCGCGGCTCGCGGAATTCGCGCGCGAGCGTGACTGGGACCAGTTCCACGCGCCGAAGAACCTCGCGATGGCGCTCGCCGGAGAAGTGGGCGAATTGCTAGAGCACTTCCAGTGGCTCTCGGAGCAACAGAGCGCGAACCTGCCCGCCGACGTCAAGGACGCCGTGGCGCTCGAGATGGCCGACGTGCTGCTCTACCTGGTCCGTCTTGCAGATAAGCTCGATATCGATCTCAATGCCGCCGCGGTGCGCAAGATAGGTTTGAATGCCGACAAGTATCCGATCGAGAAATCTCGCGGCAGCTCGCGCAAGTACGATGACCGTGCATGAAGCAGGAGACCGCTCGTGAGCAGCGCTGACATGGCCACCGGAATCGTCAATCTCCGCGGCAAGCGGGTGCTGGTGACCCAGGCCAGTGAATTCATGGGCCCGGTAATGTGCGCGGTGCTGGCCGAAGCAGGCGCCGACGTCGTTGCGGACGATTCCTCACTGATCGACCCGGGCACACCTGCCGCAATTGTCGATAGGGCCGGGCGATTGGACGTCCTGGTGGCGAACCTGGCGCATGCCGCGCCGACGACGCGGGCCACTGACGTAGCCGACGATGAATGGCAGGCGGCGTTTCGTCATCTGGTCGACCCGCTGCCGCGACTCGTCCGGGCGGTGCTGCCGCAGATGATCGAGCGCCGGTCGGGCAAGGTCGTGGTGATTGGCAGTGCGGCGGCCCTGCGCGGCATGAAGCGCGCATCGACGTACAGCGCGGCTCGAGGAGCCCAGCTGGCTTACGTCCAGGCCGTCGGCGTCGAGGTGGCGCCGCACAATGTGCAGGTCAATGCGATCGCGCAGAATTTCGTCGAGAACCCGACGTATTTCCCACCCGAGGTGCAGGCGCTTCCGGCATTTCAGGAGCGCCTGAAACGTGAAGTGCCGCTGGGACGCCTGGTGGGAGCGAGGGAAGACGCGTTGTTCGCTGCGTACCTGTGCAGCGACGCTGCCGACTGCTTCGTCGGCCAGGTCTTTCCGGTGTGCGGCGGCTGGGTGACGAGGTAGGAGCCCTCACCTCTGCCGCGCAGCGCGAGGGAGGGAGAGTCCCTCTCCCGCGAAGCGCGGGAGAGGGAGGGTTGAAGGTCAGTCGTACAACTCCGCGGGCACGTTACCGCCGTTGTTGGCGATCTGGCGCAGGACTTCCTTGTGCAGCCAGACGTTCATCCTGGCCGAGTCGTGCATGTACTCGGCGGGGCAGCCGAGTTCCGTCGCGAGTTCCTTGCGCTCTGCGAGGCTGCTTTCCATGCCGAGCAGCTTCATCAGGTCGACGATCGACGTGCGCCAGTTGAGCTTCTGCGGGGTCGCGGCGGCCCAGCCTTCGAGCATCGAGATCACGTCCACTGCGGCCATTGGCTCGGGCGGCGGTGGCGGCGGTGGGGGCACAATTGCAGCGGGTGCGGGCGCTGCCTGCGTCTGCATCGGGGCCGGCGGCGGGGGCGGGGGCGGCGGAGCAGCCTTCTTCTTCAGGCCCAGCTTTTCGAGCATTGATCCGAACAGACTCATGGCATGTCCTTATGGTCGGCGTGTGTAGGATGTCGGCAGGAGCGCGCCGTTGCCCCCTGCCTGGCGCTAGTCTAGCGTCCTGCGTGTTGCGGGCGATGCAGGGATTATGCAGCGGAAAACCCGTCGCGGTTGCGTCGACTACAGGCTGCCCGGGACGCGCGCACCGTGCCTTGAGGCGAGTTCGCCGACGACCTGCTCGAGCGTCAGGTTGCGGGACTTCAGCAGCACCAGCAGGTGATAGAGCAGGTCGGCGCATTCGCCCACGAGTTCCGGATCGTCGCGCGTCACGGCGGCGAGGGCCGTTTCGACGCCTTCCTCACCTACCTTCTGCGCGATGCGGCCGACCCCGCTCGCAAAGAGCCGGGCCGTGTAGCTGCCTTCCGGACTTTCGGCGATGCGCTGCGCGATCGTCGACTGCAGCGTAGCGAGAAACGCGATGCGCGACGCCTGCGGTTCGCGCGAATCGGCAAAGCACGTGGGCGTGCCGTTGTGGCAAGTCGGGCCATCGGGGTGGGCGAGCACCAGGATCGAGTCGCGGTCGCAATCGGCGCTGACGTGCGTGACGTGCAGGTAATGGCCCGATGTTTCGCCCTTGGTCCAGAGCTGGTTGCGACTGCGACTGAAGAAAGTGACGCGCTCGTCGGTCAGCGTGCGGCGCAGCGCCGCCTCGTTCATGTAACCGAGCATCAGGACGCGGCCATCGACCGCGTGCTGGACGATCGCGGGCAGCAGGCCGCCGCCCTTGTCCCAGTCGAGTCGCGTGAGGTTCAGGTCGTTCATGGACGGATCTCCACGCGGCGTGCGCGCAGGCAGGTCTTCAAGTCCGGGATGGCGATGGCACCGCTGTGGAATACGCTCGCGGCCAGTGCGCCATCGACTCCGGCCTCGGCGAAGACAGCAGCGAAATGCTCCATCGTGCCGGCGCCCCCGGAGGCAATCAGCGGCACGCGGCAGATACTGCGCACGGCCTGCAACTGGCGCAAGTCATACCCCTGGCGGACGCCATCGCTCGCCATGCAGTTGAGCACGATTTCGCCGGCCCCGCGGTCCTGCACTTCACGCACCCAGTCGAGCGTGCGGCGGCGTGTGCTGCGTGAGCGGTCAGGGTCGCCGGTGAACTGATATACCTCGAACTCGTCGCCGACGGTCTGGCTGTCGATGCCGACCACGACACACTGCGACCCGAAGCGTCGAGCGAGTGCGTTCACGAGGTCGGGGTCGGCCAGGGCAGGGGAATTCACCGAGATCTTTTCCGCGCCGGAATTGAGCACGTCCTCGGCATCAGCGACCGTGCGGATACCGCCCGCCACGCAGAATGGAATGTCGAGCACCCGTGCAACCCGCGTGATCCAGCTGCGGTCGACGGAACGGTTTTCGGGACTTGCCGTGATGTCGTAGAAAACCAGTTCATCCGCGCCTTCGGCGCAGTAACGCGCGGCAAGCTCGAGGATATCGCCCACGACCTTGTGATCGCGAAAGCGAACGCCTTTCACGACCTGGCCATCGCGAACGTCGAGGCAGGGAATTATGCGTTTGGCAAGAATGGGGCGAGCTCCGCAGGCGGAATTCGATTCTCGAGCAGGGCGCGGCCACTGATCACGGCCGCCGCGCCCGTGGCCGCGAGCGCCACGAGGTCGGCACCGCAGCTGACGCCACCCGAGGCCTGCCATTGAATCGTCGGAAAGCGTCGTGCCGCCTCGGCGTACAGCGCGAGATTCGGTCCAGACAGTGCGCCGTCACGGGCGACGTCCGTGCACAGCACGTGCAAGGCGCCATGCGGCAGGTAACCCTCGACCGCGTCCCACAGGCTCGCCTCGGTCTGCGATTCCCAGCCGTGCGTGGTGAGACGCGGCGTGCCGCCACCGTCGAGGCGGACGTCGAATGCCAGCACGATGCGATCGGGACCGAACTCACGCAGCCACTGCTGAACCGCCGCGGGTTTCGTCGAGGCCAGGCTGCCGACGACGATGCGTTGTACCCCGAGTCCGAGCAATTCCGCCGCCACTTCGCGTGAGCGCACGCCGCCGCCGACCTGGATGGCGGTGTCCACGAATGCCTGCGCGAGATCGGCGATGGCCGAACGGTTGCCCTGTGAGCCGTCGCGTGCGCCGTCGAGGTCGACGACGTGCACGTACCTGGCGCCGAAGTCGCGGTAGCGCCCGAGGATCACGCGCGGATCGTTACCGTAGACGGTCTCGGCGTCGAAGCGTCCCTGCAGCAGGCGTACGCACTGACCGCCACGCAGGTCGATGGCTGGAATGAGCTGCATGTCAGGCCAGCGCCAGGAAGTTGGCGAGCAGGCGCTGGCCCGCACGGGACGAGCGTTCGGGATGAAACTGTGCGCCGTGAAAGTTCGCGTGACGCACGATCGCCGAGAACTCGCCGCCGTAATCGGTGACGGCTTCAGTCCACGGGCCGACCGGAGCCGCGTAGCTGTGCACGAAATAGACGTAGGTGTCGTCAGCGAGACCGCGCGTCAGCGGTGAGTCGGTCCGGGACACGACCTGGTTCCAACCCATGTGCGGGACTGGAAAGCCCTGCCGATCGGGAAACCGAGTGACCCGGGCCGGGAGAATGCCGAGGCACTCCGTGTCGCCTTCCTCGCTGCCCTCGAACAGCAATTGCATGCCGAGACAGATGCCGAGCACGGGTTGGGTCAGCGTCGGAATCACGGCAGCCAGTCCGAGTGCGTGCAGCCGCTCCATGGCATCCGCCGCGGCGCCCACGCCGGGCAGGATGACGCGTGGCGCGCGCCGCAACTCGTCTGCATCGGCGGTGAGCCGCGAGGAAACGCCGAGCCGGTCGAGTGCGAAGCGCAACGAGGCGATATTGGCGCCACCGTTGGCGATGATCGCGACGTCCGTCATCTCACAGCACGCCCTTGCTGCTCGGCAGTTCGGTGCCTTCGATCCGCACGGCCTGCCGCAGCGCACGGCCCGTGCACTTGAAGCAGGCCTCGATCATGTGGTGCGTGTTGTCGCCCGTCACTTTCACGTGCACGGCAGCCAGCACGCTGTCGGCCAGCGAGCGGAAGAAGTGTGGCACCAGTTCGGTGGGCAGGCCGCCAACGGACTCGCGACCGAACGTACCCTCGAAGACAGCGCAGGCGCGGCCCGCGAGATCGATCGCAACCTGCGCCTGCGACTCGTCCATGGGCAGCACGAACCCAAAGCGGGCGATGCCGCGCTTGTCGCCGAGCGCTTCACGCAAGGCCTGGCCGAGCGCGAGCGCACAGTCCTCGACGGTGTGGTGCTCGTCGATTTCCAGGTCGCCCGTGCAGGTGAGTTCCAGCGCGAAGCCGCCGTGACGCGCGACCTGCTCCAGCATGTGATCGTAGAAGCCGATGCCGGTCGCGATGGCGATGGGGCCGGTGCGGTCGAGGTTGACCCGCACCCGGATGTCGGTTTCCTTGGTCTTGCGCAGCACGGTCGCGGTGCGGGCCGGCCGGCGCAGTTGCTCCATGATCGCGGCCCAGGTGGCGCCGTCGCTGCCATCGGCACGAACCTTCAGGCCCTGGAGCCCCAGGTTCGCCGCCAGTTGCAGGTCCGTCTCGCGATCGCCGATCACGTAACTATCGTGCGGGTCGATGGGGTTGTCACGCAGGTAATCGGTCAACAGGCCGGTCTTTGGCTTGCGGCATTCGCAGCCGTCGGCAACCCGATGTGGGCAGAAGAACTCCGCGTCGAATTCGATGCCTTGCGAGGCGAGGAGCGTGCGGATGAAATCCTGCGGTTCGCGGAACGCGGGTTCCGGGAACGTGTGCGTGCCGAGACCGTCCTGGTTGCTTACCAGCACGAAGCGATAGCCGGCTCGTTTCAGTTCGAGCAGTGCAGGAATCACACCCGGCAGCAGGCGAATCTTCGCCAGGCTGTCGACCTGTTCGTCGACCGGCTCTTCCACGAGCGTGCCATCGCGATCGATGAACAGGATGCGTGCTCCACTCATGGCTGCTCCACTGCGGCGAGCAGCCGCTGGTTCTGGTCGGGCGTACCGATCGAGATGCGCAGGCAATGCGCCAGCCCCGGGTACGAGGAGAAGTCGCGCACGATCAGCCCGGCCGTCTTGCAGGCCGCGAAGAAACGCTGCGAATCGCGGCACTCGATCAGCAGGAAGTTGGCAGCGGATGGGAAGACTCGCACGACGTTCGCGCAGCGCCCGAGACGCTCGTGCATGCGGCTCCGTTCGTCTAGCAGCGTGCGGATACGGGCCGTCGACATCGCGCGCTGGGGCGCCTCGGTCAGGGCGAGGACTTCTGCCACGGTTGACGCCGGGATTGCATACGGCGGAATGATTCGACGCAGCAGCCCGATGATTTCCTCGCTCGCGATCGCCGTGCCAAGGCGTGCACCGGCGAGAGCGTAGGCCTTCGACAGCGTGCGCAGGATGACGAGGTTCGGGAATTCGGCCAGCCGGGCGGTGAGGCTCGCCCGGTCGCAGAACTCGACATAGGCTTCGTCCACGACGACCAGGGCCTTGCCGGCGAGTGCCGTGCAGACACGCAGCATCGCGACTTCGTCGAGCAGGTTGCCGGTCGGGTTGTTGGGCGAGCACAGAAACACGATCTTCGCTCGCAGGCCGGCGGCAATGACCTGCTCGACGTCCAGCGCGAAGCTATCGCGCACCAGCGGGACTTCGAGCACGCCCGCGCCCTGGATCCGGGCAGCAACTTTGTAGAAGCCGAACGTGGGTGGAGTGATCACCACGTTGTCCTGTCCCGCGCGGCAGAAGGCACGCACGAGCAGGTCGATCGCCTCGTCGCTGCCGCGACCGACCAGCAGTTGGCTGGCCGGCACGCCATACAACTGCGCCATGCGGTCGACCAGCGCGCGCGGCTGCGGCTCCGGATACCGATTGAGACCGGAGATCGAATTGTCGCCCGCAGCACGCCACGGCATTTCGTTGGCGTGCATGCGCTCGAGCGAGGGGTCCCACGCTGCGTGCTGATAAGGCTGCAGTTCGAGGATGTCGGGGCGCGCCAGATGCAGGATCGAGGAGCTCATGAATTGCCTGCCTGCGCCAGCGCGTCGAGACGAACCGTGACCGCATTGGCGTGCGCGTCTAGGGACTCGAGTTGCGCCAGCGTGCGTGCCGTCGGACCGAGGTTGCGCAAGCCGTCCGCTGTCAGTTCCTGCACGGTGATGCGCTTGACGAAGTCGAACACGCTCAGCCCGCTGTAGGCGCGGGCATGACCGTACGTAGGCAGCACATGGTTGGTGCCGCTGCAGTAGTCGCCCATCGTTTCGGGCGTCCACGCGCCGAGGAAGACGGACCCGGCATTGCGCACCTGCGGCAACAGGTCGCGCGGGCTCGTCACCTGCAGGATCAGGTGCTCCGGCGCGTAGCGGTTCGCAACCTCCATCGCAGCCGCAATGGTCGGCACTAGGATGACGCGGCTCCCGGCGATCGCCTTACCCGCGATCTCACGCCGCGGCAATGCGGCCAGTTGCCGGGCCACCTCTGCCACGCAGGCTTCGGCCACCTTGCGCGAAATCGTGACGAGCACGACCTGCGCGTCCACGCTGTGTTCCGCCTGCGCGAGCAGGTCGGCGGCGACGAACGCGGGGCGTGCGGACTCGTCCGCAATCACGAGCACTTCGGAAGGACCGGCGGGCATGTCCAGCGCTGCGCCATCGGCGTCCTGCGCAACGATCTGCTTGGCCGCCGTGACCCAGGAGTTGCCTGGCCCGAAGATCTTGACGACCTTCGGTACCGAAGCCGTGCCATACGCCATCGCCGCGACAGCCTGCGCGCCACCGAGCTTGAACACCTTGCGGACGCCGCACAGCCTTGCCGTCACGAGCACCGCGGGATCGGCCGAGCCGTCAGTACGAGGCGGGGTGCACATGACTCGCACCGGGCAACCGGCGATCCTGGCTGGCACGGCCAGCATCAGTGCGGTCGAGGGCAGGGGCGCCGTGCCTGCGGGTACGTACAGCCCGACGGACTCGAGCGCCACGGTCATGCGTTCGCAGACGACGCCCGGTGCCGTTTCGAGCCGCAGCGGCGGCAGCGTCTGCAGTTCGTGGAAGCGGGTGACCGTGTCGATCGCGCGTTCGAGTGCTGCGCGCTGCACCGGTGTGAGCGTGGCTTCGGCGGCGGCGAACTCGGCGTCCGACACACCGAATGATTCGAGGTGGACGCCGTCGAGCCTGGCCGTGTAGTCGCGCAGCGCTTCATCGCCACGCGCGCGAACGTCATCGACGATGCGGCGTGCCCGTTCGAGCAGGCCCGCGGCGTCGTGCTGGGCCGGCCGACGCAGCACGGTGTCGCGACTCGCCTCGTCGAGCGTGCCCCAGTCGAGGATGTCGAGCGGACTCTTCATGCGAGCATCTTCTCCACTGGCAACACCAGTATCGCGCTGGCGCCGGCGGCCTTCAGACTTTCGAGAGTCTCCCAGAACACGGTTTCACGGCAGACGGCGTGCACCGCGACTTTATCGCCGGTGCCGTCGAGCGGGATGACCGTCGGCGACTCGCTGCCGGGCAGCAGCTTCGCGATCTGCGACAGGGCCGAGCGCGGGGCGTGAAGCATGATGTACTTGCTCTCCCGCACCTGCTGGACGCCGTCCACCCGCACCAGCAGTCGACGCACCCAGTCGGCCTTGACGCCAGGCAGGGCGACCGGCGTGCGTACCAGGCACACCTGGCTTTCGAGCACGACGGCCACTTCGCGCAGGTGATTGGCTGTCAGGGTCGAGCCGGTGGAGACGAGGTCGCAGATCAGGTCGGCGCGGCCAAGGCGCGGTGCGATCTCGACGGCGCCGGACAGCGTGACGATTTCGGCGGTAATGCCGTTCTCGCGCAGGAAGCGCGCCAGCACGTGCGGATACGTGGTGGCGATGCGCTTGCCCGCGATACTCTGCAGCCCTGCGAAAACGAATTCCTGAGGCACGGCGAGCGAAAGGCGGCAGCGGCCGAAGTCGAGCTTCTGCAGGACTTCGATGCGCGGTGTGGTGCCGCGGGCCAGCATCGCGAGGCGCTTTTCCTCGAGCACGTTGAGCCCGACAAGGCCGAGGTCGCAGACGTCTTCCTGCACGAGGTCGGGAATGTCGTCGTCCCGCACGAACAGCACGTCGAGCGGCATGTTCTCGCCGTAGCACATGAGCTGGTCCTTGCCGCGGCTGAACTTCAGGCCACAGCGGTGGAGCAGGTCCAATGATTCGTCGGTGAGACGTCCCGATTTCTGCACGGCGATGCGCAGGCGTTGCTGGCGGTCCATCAGCGTTCTCCGAGGCGGCGCGCCGCCAGTTCGTAGCCGCCGTTGCCCGCACCCAGGTAGCGGGCGACTCGCCCGATGGTCGTGACGCTGACGCCCGTCTGTTTGGCGATCTCGCGGTAGGGCATTCCGGCCTGCAGCAGTCCGACGACGGTCCAACGATCGGCGAGTGCCTGCAGCTCCGCCGGAGTGCAGAGGTCGCGCAGGAAATCGCGGCATTCGTCGACGGTGCGCAGGGTCAGCAGGGCCTGGCACAGCGCGCGTTCGGCGGCCGCTTCCTGACGGGGGGAAATTCCGGGGTGTTTCTTCACGGGTCTCGATGCGCGGGCGTGTATTAATGTGTTAGCACGTTAATACATTAGAACGATCGGTGCAACCGAGACGTAGTCGGCGCGCAGCCAGCATTCGAGAGCCAAGAGCGCCGTCAGGCATCCCCGGTCCAGACGCGCCCCGAAAAACGCCGTAAACCCGTCCCTGGGGGCTCCGGCCGCGCCGTCCATGGCGCGGACGGTTTTCGGAGCGCTTCTGGACCGGAGACGCCGCCGCCGCAGGCGGCTTTGCCTCTTTGGCTGCGCGCTGCCCCTCTTTCGGTTGCCCCCGCCGTTCCTTGCGCTAACGTGCTGTCACACCTAAACTTCGCCCCGCTCATCGAGACCGGCTGAGGGAATGGCCCTTTGAAGCCGGGGCAACCATCGGGCCCAACCCGCCCGAACTGGTGCCAACTCCACGGGGACCCTGCGGGTCGCCGGAAGATGAGTTGCAGCGAGGCTGCCCCGCCCGGTTTCACGACCGACGGGGGTGTTGGTCGCCGCAACCATCCCTGCGCGCGCAAAATCTCTCGTTGTGTGGTTTTCATCTCGACGGGCAGGCCGGCATGGGCCTCGACACACGTGCCCAGGTTTGGTCCAGATTCAGCGCGAGTGCGAGTAGCAGCAGTGTCTTCGTCCGTCACCACGAGCAACACCCAACCGGCCGTCGATGAAAACATCGCGCCGGATGGAGCCGCCGATCCCTCGTCGATGGATCCAGCGGCGGCGCTGCGTCCGGTCGTGCTGCCCGTCGGCTACGCGTATGACGAGGACATCCTCGTCCTGGACCGCGAGCCATTTTCATTGCACTTTGGCGGCGAGCTGCCGC
>JAPLSF010000172.1 GCA_026398785.1 Pseudomonadota bacterium
GCGCCCAGAACACGCTCGGGGTGACGGTGACGCCGCTGTCCATGACGTTGTTGTAGTCCGCCGAGAGACGCAGGCGATAGCCCCAGGCCACGTCCGTCACGTAGCCGTCGTTGCGGCAGCCGTTCGGCTGCGGGTTGTAGAGCGAATTTGCGACAGGCACTGGCGCCCCCACAAAGGTCGGGGAGCATAAGTTGCCCTGGCTGATGCCGCCGAGCCCAGGCTGCCCTTCCGGAGCCCCCCCTGGCCCGTAACCCGGGCCGGAGCCTGTCCCGAACATGAAGCCACGGCCGTAGCGGATGCCGCCCTTGGTGTAGTCGGGCACGTCGTTCCACTGCGAGCCGATTTCGCCGACGACGAGCAGGCTCTCGGCGCCGAGGATGTTGCTGAAGGTCTTGACCGCGTTGACCTGGAACTGGGTCTTGTTGAACCGGTCGTAGCCGGTCAGGTACGCGCCCTCGCTCTGCGCCTGGATCACGCTCGCGCGTTCTCTGTAGGGCCCGATGCCGAGGATACCGGCGCCGATCAGGTCGTTGCCGTTGGCCATGACCGGGACGTCGACCTGGTAGCTCAGTTCCGCGGAGACGGACGTGCTGAGGAGGTTGGTCGCGGCGCTGATGCCGTAGATCTGGATGTCCTCCGGGTATTCCCAGAATCCCCGTGCCGACTTCAGGTCGGTCGGCAGACCGACGGAGGCCAGGAATCCTTCGGCCGCGGCCTCGACGGTCGGGAACAGGCCGCGATAGCGACTCGACGTCCAGTAGTTGCCGTAAGCGTCGGTGCCAATCAGGCCCGCGGCCCTTAACGCAGCCTGCTGCGCAGCCGGCAAGTCTTTCCAGTTAGTGCCGGTGTAGCTTCCCGCCACCGGCAGACGGCTGTGGATGTTCATGGCGTACAAGCCGATTTCCGTGTCGATCTTTTCGACCGGGAAACGGAAAGCCACTCCGAACTGGCCGGAGTCACTCGGCTCGCGGCCTTGGGAGCCTGGGAGGAACGTGCCGGATGCCTGCAGGAAGGGTTGCGAACCCAACTGCGCGACGATCGGCGATGCCGTGCCGGGCACCCGGTTACCCAACTGGCCGCCGATTACGGTGAGGCTGTTGCACGAGCCCGGATCGGCTCCGATCAGCGTGCTGGTCGCCGAAAAGTACGTGCCGCAAGCGTCCACCGACGTGTTGTTCCACTTCAGCTGGTAAAAGGCCTCGATCGAGCCGAAGTCGAAACCCCAGTTCGCATAGACGGCCCACACCGGCAGCAGGATTTCTTTGAGCTCTGCGCCCGCACGGCGGGCGGCCGGGACGTCGATCGGATTGATCTGGTTGACGCCCTGGATGAAGATGCTTTCGCCCCAGTTGATCACCTGGTTGCCGAGACGCAGCTGCAGGTCGGTGTTGCCGACGGCGAACGAACCGTAGACGTACGCGTCCAGCAGATAGACGTTTTCGAACTGCTGCTCTGCCTCGAAGCCGCGGTCGCTCAACTTGCCCTTGGGCCACAGGTTCTGTCCGGGCGGCGAGACCGGCAGGCAGGCCGCGCCGGGCGGCGTCGCTGCCGTGCAGAGGGTGTAACCGGGAATCGGCCCGAGCCGCGGGCGAACGCCGTTGAAGTTATTGGCCTGGCTGCCGACGAGCACGTTCTCCTGGTTCAGGGCCTGGTCGTACCAGTACTTGGCCCGCAGCAGGGCGCCGAAGCGGCCCTTCTTGTATTCGAGATCGGTGATGACCCTGAACGGCGTCGAGAACCGGTCGTTCTTGGCATAGTTCAGGTTGCCGTCGCCCGCGGCGTGATTGCCTGCGAGGCCGTCCCTGGGACCCACGCGCGTGCCCGGGAGCAGCGGACTCGAGTACTTGCCGATGAGTGAACCGTCCGCTCGCGTAAAGAGTTGCTCGCTCGGGTCCTCGGCGCGCCAGCTCGCTCCCACCGAGACGGTGGTGTTCCAGTTCAGCTTGCCGCCGTTCTCGAATTCGAATTCGATTGCGGCGGCGCTGCCGGCATAGGAAGCCAGCACCGTGCCGATCACTGCGGCCAGCATCGCGCTGCGGCGATCCCGATTCATCGTTTCACTCGTCATTAGAAATCCCCCAGTTGCCTGTGAGTCCACTCAGTTGCAGATTCTGTCGGGATCCCATGTCTGGTCCCGCACGACTGGCTAAGGCTAGTCCTGACCTTCCACAATCACAGTCGTGAGTATCCGAAATACCACTATCTAATATCCCCGTTGCGCAAGGTTGCCAGTGGCTCAGCCGCAAGACAACCCGAGTAAGCGTTGCGTTTTTGCCATGCAAAAAGTCAGCTGGCCCGTCGGCGTCGCTTTGCAGGCACGTTGCGGGCGCCGCCCGAACGCTTGCGGACAGCCTGCGGCGGCGCTGAATCGGTCGGTGCGACCGTTCGCGCCGGCGGCGCGGCGGCGGTGGCTCGCCCGAGTTCCGCGAAGCTCTCACGCAGGCATTCGGCGAAAAATGCCGGGTCGGGCAGCATGTCGCGGCAGGCGACTGCGCAGATCCAGAGCGTGCCGTGGTAGCTGAATCCGGTCACGTTGAGGCCCAGTCCATCGAAGGCGATGCTGACCGGGGCGAAGCTCACGAGCCGGGCACCGGCCATGAACAAGGGCACGTCGGGCCCGCGCACATTCGAGACCACGATGCTCATTTGCGGCAGTACCAGCCGTCGCGTGGCGAATTCGTTGGCGGCATCCGGCAGTACTTCGAACAGGCGGGCGGTCAGGTCGCGGCCGACGAGGCCACTGAACGCCTTGGCTTTTGCTGCACCGCGGCGAATCTCCTGCAAGCGGTCGATCGGGTCGTGCAGTTCGGTGTGCAGCGGCATCACGGCCATGCCGACCTGGTTGCCGACGTCGGCGGTCTTGTCGGGTCCACGGAACGACAGTGGGACCATGCAGGTTAGGGTAGCGTCGGGCAGTTCGCCCTTGGCCTCGAGGTAGCGCCGCAGCGCGCCACCGACGGTGGTCATGAACAGGTCGTTGATCGTCGCCTCGGGAATCGACGCCCGGATCGTCTTGAAGCCGGCGAGCGGGAGGCCGACGACTTCGACGACTCGATGCGCGGACACCTTGGCGGCAAAACGGGTTGCGGGCGGTTTGCGCAGCGCCTCGGCGAGCCGGGCCACGGTCGGCGTCTCTTGTTTGCTGAGCAGCGAGGTCAGCCCGCCAGGCACCGCAGCACCCGCGCTCGCCACGCGCGCGGCGGTTTCGGCCGAGAGCCGCGCGAGGCTGGGCACGCGGCTGACCCCTCGGGCCACCGCGCGCAGGTACAACTCGGGCGCCGTCGGCATCCGGTCCTTGTAGCGACGGACCCTGGTTTGCGGTTCGCTGCAATCGTCCGCCAGCGTCGAATGGATGGCACGGATCAGCTCCGTGCCGGCTTCCCCGTCGATAGCGCAATGGTGCAGCTTGAGATAGAGCGCAAAGCTGCCCGCGGGCAGTCCAGGAATGTTGTCGAGTCCTTCGATGACGTAGGCCTCCCACAACGGCTTGCTGCGATCGAGCGGTCGCGAATGGATGCGCGCGACCTCGATGCAGAGCTGGCGCCAGTCGCCGGGACGCGGCAGCGCGATGTGCCGCACGTGGAATTCGACGTCGATGTCCGGATCTTCAATCCAGTATGGACGGTCGAGCCCGAGCGGTACCGTGACGAGCCGGCGCCGAAAAAGCGGCAGGGAGTCGAGCCGTGCCTCGAAAAAGCGCAGCACGTCCTTGAAGCGAACCTTGCCCTCGGGCGCGGTGGAGGGATCATAGATGCCCAACCCGGCCACGTGCATGTGCTGGTTGCCACGCTCGAGACGCAGGAAAAGGCTGTCCGTCCCGGACAATTGCCGCATTCGATGTTCTCCCCCGCCCCTGCCTGCAAGATACTGCGCCACCAACGTGCCGTCCACGTCGATTGCGTCAACTCGATGCGCGTCTCGATCGGCCCGACGACCTGGATTTGCGCACGGGCACGGACGGCGTACGCAGAAAGAACCGGATGCATTCGTCGGCCAGCGCCTCGACGTCGAGCGCCCCGCGCGGGTCGTACCAGCGTGCAATCCAGTTCAGCGCCCCGAAGAGCAGCAGCGCGTCGATGCGTGTCGTGCCGGACCAGTCACCGGCCGTCCGCAGTTGCGCAAGGGCCCTTTCCCAGACTGCTTCGTAGCGCTTCAGCAGCACGGCCACCCTGCGCCGGGCCGGGGGCTCGAGTGAGCGCCATTCATACAGCACGACCGGGATGAAATCCTGGCCCGCACCGAGCAGCGTGTCGAGATGCGTGCGCACGAGTTGATCGAACTGCTGCCGCGGCGGCAGCTCAAGCGCGGTGATGGCTTCGATGCGCGCGAGCGCATCGACCAACCCCTCCTTCATCACCGCCTCGAGCATGCCGTGCTTGGTGGCGAAGTGGTACACCCAGCTGCCGGATTGCATGCCCGTCGCTTGCGCGATGTCGCGCACCGACGTGCCGTCATAGCCCTTCTCGCGAAACAGGCGCGCGGAAGCGCGCAATAACTGCTGGCGACGGCTGGAGTCGACGTCGGCGGCCTTGCGTTTTCGCAGGACCTTGGGCCGCGCCGCAGCGCTCACAGGCCAAGCTGGCGCGCGGCCAGGTCCTTCATGATTTCTTCCGCGCCGCCGCCGATCATGTTGACCTTCACTTCGCGATAGATGCGCTCGGACTTGGTGCCACGCATGTAACCCATGCCGCCGAGCGTCTGCACCGCTGCATCCGCGCAGAACTGCATCGTGCGCGTCGCGGTGTTCTTGGCCATGCAGACGGCCGCGACGACCCCCGCATCGGCACTGCCTTCGTGGTCGAGCCGCCAGGCCACGTCCTCGAGCAGCGCCCGCGTCGATTCGATCTGCGCGAGCATGTCGACGAAACGGTGCCTGACGACCTGGTGATCGACCAGACGCTGCCCGAACGTGCGTCGCTGCCGCGCCCACTCGAGCGCTTCGCCATAGCACGCCCACGCGAAGCCCAGCGACAGGGCCGCCATCGAGAAACGCTCGGCCGTGAAATTGTGCATGATCGCGCGAAAACCCTCGCCCTCCGCACCGAGCAGGTTTGCTGCCGGCACGCGGAGCTCGTCGAATCGCAGCTGCGCCGTATCGGACGCCCACCACCCCATCTTCTGCAGCGGGGTCCGCGTGAAGCCGGGGGCATCGCGCTCGATCAGCAACAGCGAGATGCCACGCGCGCCTTTCGCATCGGGGTCGGTGCGCACTGCCACCGTGTAGACGTCGGCGCGCATGCCGGAGGTGATGAACGTCTTCTCGCCGTTGACCACGTAGCAGTCGCCCTCGCGCCGCGCCGTCGTCTGCAGCGCAGCCACGTCGGAGCCGCCGGACGGTTCGGTGATCGCGAGTGCCGCGATCCATTCGCCGGCCAGGATACGCGGCAGCGTGCGACGCTGTAGTTCGGGCGAACCGAGCGCAGCGATCGGCGGCGCGGCGATCGAATGCGACATCAGCGAGGCCAGCACTCCGCCGGAGCCGCACTGTGCCAGCTCGACGCAGGAGACCAGCGTGTGCAGGAAGTCGGCGTCTGGCACGCCGCCGAATTCTTCCGGCAATCGCAGCCCGAACAGGCCCGCCTCCGCTGCGCGCAGGTACAGCTCGCGCGGGAATCCGCCCGCCTCGTCCCAGACCGTCACGTTTGGCTCGAGTTCGCGCGCCACGAAGCGACGAACCGTCTCCCGGAATGCGACGTGTTCCGGCGTCAGGCGGGCAGGATTGAGGCGGAGGGGTTCCACGCCACAATCCTAGGGCCGCCTCTTTATTCAAGCAAGCGCTTGCTCTACGATCGGCAGGTCGAGTCGCCAAGGTGTGAGGCATGCCGGTCTTCAAATCCTCTCTGGACATGGCGGGCGCCGCCTGCGCGGAAAACCGCGCACACTTGCTGGCGCTGGTCGCCCGCCACGACGAATTGCGCGACCGCACGGCAGCAGCGTCGGGTCGCGCGGGACCCCGGTTCGCCAAACGCGGCCAGCTCTTGCCACGCGAGCGACTGGCGCTGCTGCTCGATGCAGGCGCGCCCTACCTCGAACTCTCGGCCTGCGCGGGTTACCTGCTGGATAGCGCCGACTCCGAGAAGTCGACGCCGGGCGGTGGGTTGCTCGCGGGCATCGGACAGATCAGCGGTGCGCGCTGCGTGATCGTGGTCGATGATTCCGGCATCGAAGCCGGCGCATTGCAGCCCATGGGACTCGAAAAATTCCAGCGTGCCCAGCAGATCTCGCTCGAGAACGGCCTGCCTTTCGTGCACCTGGTCGAGTCTGCCGGCGCCAACCTGCTGCGCTACCGCGTCGAGGATTTCATTTTCGGCGGTTCGCATTACGCGCGTCTCGCGCGCATGTCGGCCGCAGGCATTCCCGTGCTGACGATCGTGCATGGCAGCGCCACCGCCGGCGGCGCCTACATGCCCGGCATGTCGGACTTCGTCGTCATGGTGCGCGACCGCGCGCGCGCTTTCCTCGCGGGCCCGCCGCTGCTCAAGGCGGCGACCGGTGAAATCGCAACGGAGGAAGAACTCGGCGGCGCGCTGATGCATGCAACCGTCTCGGGGCTCGCCGAATACCTCGCCGAGGACGACGCCGATGCGATCCGCGCCATGCGCGAGCACCTGCGACGCCTCGCGTGGCATCGGCATGAATCGCCGCTACCCGCAGCTGCGGAAGCGCGTTATCCGGCCGACGAACTGCTGGGCATCATGCCCGTCGATGGCCGCAAGCCCGTCGACATGCGCGAGATCATCGCCCGGCTCTGTGACGACTCCGACTTCATGGAGTTCCAGCCGACCTACGGCCCGGCCACCGTCTGCGTCCACACGTCGATCGGCGGGTTTGCCGTCGGCATCCTGACCAACAACGGTCCGCTCGATCCCGCGGGCTCGAGCAAGGCGACGCACTTCATCCAGCAGTGCTGCCAGTCCGGACTGCCGCTCGTCTACCTGCAGCACACGACCGGGTACATCGTCGGCAAGGAGTCCGAGCGCGCGGGGATGATCAAGCACGGCTCGAAGATGATCCAGGCCGTCGCGAACGCGACCGTGCCGCAGGTGACGATCCAGTGCGGGGCGTCCTACGGCGCCGGCAACTACGGCATGTGCGGCCGCGGCTTCGCGCCGCGGTTCCTGTTCTCGTGGCCGAACGCGCGCACCGCCGTCATGGGCGCCGAGCAGGCAGCAGGGACGATGGCGATCGTGATGGAGGCTTCGGCGCGCGACCGCGGACTGGAGCCCGACCGCGCCCAGATCGACGGCATGCGGGCGAAGATCGTCGAGACGTTCGACCGGCAGACATCGTCGTTCTATACCTCCGGCAGGCTGCTCGACGACGGCATCATCGACCCGCGCGACACCCGCGCCGTGCTGACGCAGGTGCTGCAGCTCTTCCGGCGCGCAGACGACCTGACGCTGCGCCCGCTCACCTTCGGCGTCGCCCGACCCTGATCCCGAGGTCCCCATGCTATTCACCCATGAACACGCCGAGCTGCGCCGCACCGTCGAACGGTTCTGTCGCGAAGAGCTCAATCCGCACGTCGACGCCTGGGAGGACGCCGGCACGTTTCCCGCGCATGAAGTCTTTCGCAAGCTCGGACACCTCGGGCTGCTAGGGCTCACCAAACCCGAGGCCGTCGGTGGCGCGGCGCTCGATTACAGCTACGCCGTTGTGCTGGCCGAAGCGCTCGGCGCCTGCACTTGCGGTGGCGTGCCGCTCGCGATCGGCGTGCAGACGGACATGGCGACACCCGCGCTCGCGCGGATCGGCAGCCCCGAACTGCAGCGCGAATTCCTGGTGCCCGCGGTCGCGGGCGAAATGGTGGCGTGCATCGGTGTCTCCGAACCGGGCGCCGGGTCGGATGTTGCCGCGATCCGCACGACGGCCCGCAAGGACGGCGGCGACTACGTCATCAACGGTGGCAAGCTCTGGATCACGAACGGCGCGCAGGCCGACTGGATGTGCTGCCTCGCGAACACGTCGGATGGCAGCCCGCACCGCAACAAGTCGTTGATCGTCATTCCCATGAAGACGGCCGGCGTCACCGTGGCGCGCAAGATCCGCAAGCTCGGCATGCACTCCTCCGACACCGCGCAGATTCACTTCGACGACGTGCGCGTGCCACAGCGTCATCGCATCGGTGACGAAGGCATGGGCTTCACCTACCAGATGCAGCAGTTCCAGGAAGAACGGTTGTGGGGTGCCGCCAATGCACTGGGCGGGCTCGATCATGCGATCGCGGACACGATCGAGTACACGCGCAGCCGCCAGATCTTCGGCCGCAGCGTGCTCGACCACCAGGTCGTGCACTACACACTGGCTGAACTGCAGACCGAGGTCGAGGCGTTGCGTGCGCTCGTGTACCGCGCGACGGAACTCTTCGTCGCCGGGCAGGACGTCACGCAACTCGCGTCGATGGCCAAGCTCAAGGCGGGCCGGCTTGCGCGCGAAGTCGCGGACAAGTGCCTGCAGTTCTGGGGCGGCATGGGGTACACGTGGGAGAACCGCGTGTCGCGCCTGTTACGTGACGGCAGGCTGGGATCGATCGGCGGCGGCGCGGACGAGGTGATGCTCTCGATCATCTGCAAACTCAACGGCACGTTGTCGAGGCCCGGCGCATGAGCGTGGCAGGTGACTCACTAGTGCAGGTCGAGCGCCGCGGCGCGTTCTGGTTCGCGCGACTCAACCGCGCCGACAAACGCAACGCGCTCTCCGAGCCGCTGATGGGTGAATTGCTCGCGCTGTGCGATCGCGTCGAAGCTGACGCCGCTGCGCGGGCATTGGTGCTCTGGGGAGCCGGCGGCAGTTTCTGCGCCGGCGCGGACTTCGGTCGTTTCCAGGAACTGATGGCCGCACCGGCACCTGCGGGTCCCGACCCGATCGTCGCGCACAACCGTACCTTCGGTACCATGCTCGAGCGCCTGGCGACACTGCCGGTGCCGACGCTCGGTGTCGTACGTGGTGCGGCAATGGGAGGCGGCGTCGGGCTCGCGTGCGCGCTCGATCACGTCATTGCGACGGACGATGCGGTGTTCGCCATGCCCGAGGTCACGCTCGGCGTGGCTCCTGCGCAGATCGCACCCTTCGTTGCGCGGCGTATCGGTGCGACACGGGCCCGCTGGCGCATGCTGACGGCTGCGCGGCTCGATGCAAACGCAGCGCACGCCGACGGGTTCGTCGACGTCGTGGTGCCGCTGACCGACTTGAAGCAGACCGTCGCGGCCGAACTCGGCTTGCTTGCGCTGACCGAACCCACCGCGCTGCGCGCAACCAAGCGACTCGCCGTACGCAACCTCGAGACGCCGCTGACGGCGGCGCTCGATGCGGCAGCCAGGGATTTCGCCGCGTTGCTGCGCGCCGGAGCGGCGCGCGAAGGGATCGCCGCCAGTCGCGAGCGTCGTCGACCCGCATGGCATACGGAAGTGCCCGCGTTGCCGGAGTTCGACTGATGCCCGTGCATCGCCTGCTCATCGCCAATCGCGGTGAGATCGTCACGCGCATCGCCCGTACCGCGCAACGGATGGGAATCTCGACCGTCGCGGTTTACTCCGACGCAGACCGCGCCAGCGTGCACGTTGCAGCGTGCGAGGACGCCGTGCCAATCGGTGGCCTCGCCGCCGCGGACAGCTACCTGCGCATCGACAAGCTGCTCGAGGCGGCACGCGCGTCGGGCGCAGATGCGATTCATCCGGGTTACGGCTTTCTGTCCGAGAATGCAGCGTTCGCCAGCGCAGTGACCGCCGCCGGTCTCGTCTTCGTTGGTCCGCCAGCCGCGGCGATCGCTGCGATGGGCGATAAAGCGCGTGCGCGGCAGCGCATGGCCGCCGCTGGCATCGCTGTCGTGCCCGGTTACGACGGTGACGACCAGGATTCCGTCATCCTCCAGCATGAAGCGGACCGCATCGGCTACCCGGTGATGGTGAAGGCTGCGGCTGGCGGCGGCGGTCGTGGCATGCGCCTGGTGCAGAGCGCAGCGGAACTGCCGGACGCCCTGCGCTCGGCCGCGGCGGAAGCGGCAAAGTCCTTTGGCGACGGCCGGCTGATCCTCGAACGTGCCGTGGCCGAACCGCGTCACGTCGAGCTCCAGGTGTTTGCGGACTCGCACGGCAACGTCCTGCACCTCGGCGAACGCGACTGCTCGGTGCAGCGCAGGCACCAGAAAGTCATCGAGGAATCGCCTTCGCCTGCCGTGAACGATGAACTGCGCGTGCGCATGGGAGCGGCCGCGGTCGCCGTCGCGCGCGAGATCGGCTACGTCGGCGCCGGCACCGTCGAGTTCCTGCTCGACCGCGCGGGCCACTTCCACTTCATGGAGATGAACACGCGACTGCAGGTCGAACACCCGGTGACCGAATGCGTCACGGGCCTCGATCTCGTCGAGTGGCAACTGCGCGTGGCGCGCGGCGAACCGCTGCCGTTACGGCAGGATGAAGTGCAACTGCAAGGCCACGCGATCGAAATCCGATTGTGTGCCGAGTCCCCGCCGGATGACTTCCTGCCCGGCAGCGGCACGATCGTGGACTGGTCACCGCCCACGGGCGTGCGCTGCGATCATGCGTTGCGCGCAGGCGCAGAAGTGCCGGCATGGTACGACTCGATGGTCGCCAAACTGATCGCGCACGCGCCGACACGCGAGCAGTGCATCGACCAGCTCGCGGTAGCGGTGGATCGAACCGTGCTGCTCGGCGTGCAGAGCAATCGCGCGTTTCTCGGCCGCCTGCTGCGGCACGCAAGCTTTCGAGCCGGTCACGACGTGTCCACGGCTTTCATCGAGCGGCATTTCGGCGCAGCCGCAACCCGCCAGCCGCAACCCGATGCGAGGCTGTGGGCACTGGCCGCCTGGATTTCCGTCGCCGGCGCGCCGGAGGCCGAATGCACGCCGTCGGCCTGGCGCAACTGGAGCACCGGTCGCCCGCTGCCGCAGCCGTGGCGCCTGCGATGGTACGCGCCGGCGTCATTCGCGGATGCAATCCGGGACCTGCAGGGCCGCGTGTACCTGACGCCCTGCAGCGCGCAGGTGGAGTACGCCGCGGTGCAGCTCCAGCTGCAAGCCGTGCCGGTCACGGCCGGAGTGCAGGCGAAGGCCATCATCGACGGCGAGCACGTCGACTACCGCTACGCATGGTCCGGCTCGACGCTGTGGCTGCACACGTCGCAAGGCGATCACGCCTTCGATTGCCGGCGGCGGGAACCCGCCCGCTCGAGCGAGTCGGATGGCGGGTCTGCGACGGAAGTTCGCGCCGCGATCAACGGCCGTGTCGTCGACATTGCCGCAGCGGTCGGGGCCACCGTTGCGAAGGGCGATCGCCTCGTCGTGCTCGAGGCGATGAAGATGGAACATGAAATCCGCGCTGCACGTGCGGGCCGGATCGCGGCCGTCGGCATCAAGGCGGGTGACCAGGTCGTCCCGGGCCAGGTGCTCGTCCGCTACGAGGGAGAGACCGCATGACCGCCAAAGTCGTCGTGACCTGTGCGCTGACGGGCGTGCTCACGGATCCCGCACAGCACAACGTGCCGGTGACGCCGGAAGAAATGGCGCGCGAGGCACGGGCTGCCTACGACGCGGGTGCCAGCGTCGTGCACGTTCATTTCCGGCAGCAAGCCGCGGGCAAGGGTCACCTGCCCAGCTGGGAGCCGGCAGTCGCCGTCGAGATCGCGCAGGCGATCCGCGCAGCCTGTCCGGGCATCATCTTCAACCAGTCGACCGGCGTCGTCGGTCCGGACATCTCGGGTCCGGTCGCCTGCATCCGGGCCGTGAAGCCGGAAATTGCGGCCGCCAACGCGGGTTCGCTGAATTACCTCAAGGTGCGCAGCAACGGTCGCTGGGCCTGGCCGCCGATGCTCTTCGACAACCCGGTGGAGAAAGTCGCGGCCTTCCTGCAGGTCATGCAGGAGACCGGTGCGTTGCCCGAATTCGAGTGCTTCGATGTCGGCATCGTGCGCAGCGTCGACATGTTCCTGCGCTCCGGACTGTATCGCGGCCACCCGGACCTCAACTTCGTCATGGGCGTCGAGTCCGGCATGCCCGCCGATCCGGCGCTGCTGCCGATCCTGATCGAACTGCTGCCCGCCGACGCGACCTGGCAAGTGACCGCCATCGGCCGCGAGAACGTCTGGCCGCTGCATCGCCGTACGGCGGAGCTCGGCGGCAACCTGCGCACCGGTCTCGAGGACACTTTCTATCTTCCGGATGGACGCAAGGCGCGCAGCAATGGCGAACTGATCGACGCCATCGTCGGCCTGGCACGCGCAGCAGGACGCGAGTGCGCCACGCCGGCTGAAGCACGCAAGATGCTGCATCTCGCTGCCTGATCGCGACAGGCGTCATGCCACTCAAGGACGCGGCAGCGACGCCCCGATCTCCCTGACGGCACTCACGAGCACGGGCAGGTCGGCGCTCGTCGTCCGGTAATTGACGATCGCGGCGCGCAGGCAGTAACGGCCGTGCAGCGTCGTGTAGGAAGGCGCGGCGATTCCGCTTTCGTGCAGGCGTATCAGCAATTCCTCGTTGAGCGCATTCAGCTGCTCGTCGCTCAGCCCGCCCGGGTTGTAGCGGAAGCAGACGATGTTGGTTGCAACGGGCACCAGCAGTTCGAGGTCGGGCTCCGCCTGCACCAGCGCGGCGAGTTCGCGCGCCTGCGCGATGTTGCGGTCGATCAGGCGGCCGAAGCGATCGAGCCCGTGCTCCTTGATCGAAAGCCACACCTTCAGCGCGCGAAAGCCGCGCGACAGCTGCAGCCCGTATTCACTGAACCACAGTGCGCCGCTCGCGAGCCCGCGCTCGGTGCGTTCCAGGTATTCGGGTGTCAGGGCAAATGCTTCGCGATGCGCCTTGCGATCGCGCACCAGCACGCACGCCGCTTCGAACGGCACGTGCAGCCATTTGTGCAGGTCGAGCGTGACGGAGTCCGCGCGTTCCATGCCCCGCACCAGGTGGCGGTGCCCTGGCGCCAAGGCGAGCAGCGCGCCAATCGCGCCGTCGACGTGGAACCAGAGATGCTCGCGGTCGCAGAGCGTGGCAAGCGCGTCGAGGTCGTCGGTCGCTCCGGTGTTGATGGTCGCCGCGTTGCCGATGACGCAGAACGGTTGCCGTCCCGCGGCGCGATCCTCCACGATCATGCGCTCGAGCGCGTCGACGTCGATTTCGAACCCGGCGTCGACCGGCACCTTGCGCAGCGAACGCGCACCGAGGCCAAGCGACTCGATCGCCTTCTGCACGCAGCTGTGCACTTCGACCGACGCATAGGTAATGAGCGTGCGCGGAATGGCCGCGACGCCTTCGGCCCGCACGTCGACACCGGCGCGGGAATTCCGCGCGACGGCAAGGCCGACGAAGTTCGCCATGGACCCGCCGCTGACGAGCAGGCCGCTCGATTCCGCGGGGAAACCCACGATCTCCTTGCACCAGTCGACCACCTGCGCCTCGACGTGGTTCGGCATGTGGTTGCCGCCGCCCATGTTGGGGTTGAGCACTGCGGCCAGGAAATCGCCCACGGCCGCGAAAGGCGTGCCGTTCCCCATGAACCAGGACCAGAAACGCGGGTGCGTGTTGCCCATCGCATAGGGCATCACGAGTTCCTTGAATTCGCCGTAGGCAGATTCGGCGCCCTGCGGCAGTCTGGGTGCGGGCTGGCGTAACCGCTGAACGATCGCCTCGGGTACCGGCTGCCACACGGGACGGTCACGGACACCCTGCAGATAGTCGAAGCCATCGTCGATCGCCTGGTGCGCCAGGCGGCGCAAAGCCTCCCAGTCGGCCGGGTCGAGGGATTCATCAACCGGGGGATTGTTCATCGGCTGGACTCGGCGTGGCGGCTCGGAGGGTCCGCCCCGGGGCGCAGCCTACTACGGGCCGGCGCCGGCGCCAGCGGGAGGGTGGTGGGTCAGGTCAGCGTGACGCCGCCGTGATGCAGCGCGTGAGCGAGGATCAGGAAGGCGGTGGCTGCGGCGACGGCCAGCCAGAACGCCAGTGCCCAGGGATATGTGCCAGTGAGTTTTTCCATACGACCTCCTGCAAGGATCGCGAGGTCGGAGTCGGTGCTGCCCCGCTGGAGGGGGGAGGGGTCGGGCGAGGCGGCGGGCCGACTCACGACCGGGCGATCGAGGCCTAGCTTAGCGCAAACCGTGCTGCGACGCAGCAATTCTATATATCACTGTATTTATTAGATTTTTTTGTAAAGAGCCCACCGAAATCGTCGTCTGCGGACGATTCCGGCAGGATTTCGGCATGACTCAAAGATAACTTTGCATGCCTGCCACCGCCTCGACCAGGATGGTCACGACGAAGGCAACGGACACCACCAGGCCGGAGCCGATGGCGACCTGGAAGAACGAAACCTGGGACTGCTTGCGGTTGAACATGATGAGCCTCCTGCTGTTGTGGGGCACAAGGTACGCTCTGGCTTTGTGGCGATAAATCCAAATAACCGTTGCAGTCTATTTTGAATTTCAGAACAATCGAACTATGGATCAACTGCTCGCAATGAAGGTCTTTGCCCGCGTCGCCGAACGCGGCTCGTTCGGCCAGGCCGCCGACGAGCTGGAGATCTCACGGCCCGCGGCCAGCTCACACGTCGCGGCACTCGAAAAGCACCTCGGCGCACGCCTGCTCAACCGCACGACGCGCCGGGTATCGCTCACGGCCGAAGGCACCGAATTCCTGCGCCGCACGCGCCGCATCCTCGAGGAACTGCGCGACGCGGAAGAGACGGTGCGCGACACGCGCTCGAAGCCACAGGGCAAATTGCGGGTGGACGTGCCCGTCGCGTTCGGGCGCTACCTGCTGCTTCCCGCCCTGCCCGAATTCACCCGGCGCTACCCGCTGATCGAACTGGACCTGCGCCTCAACGATCGCATCGTCGATCTCGTCGCCGAGCAGGTCGACGTAGCGCTGCGCGTCGGTCCGATCCGGCAGGCCGGTCTCGCCGCGCGGCGCGTGTCGCAGGTAAACATCGTCACGTGCGCGGCGCCCGCGTACCTGCAGGACCACGGCGAACCGAAGACGCCGGACGAGTTACGCGGGCACAAGCTCGTGGGCCTCACCTCGCCTTCGGGCGCGCCGCCGGAGTGGACGTTTCCGCCGCCGTACACGCCAAAACGACTCGGCCTGAAGTTTTCGATGCTGTTCAACTCGGCCGAGGCGCCGATCATCGCGGCGGCGGCGGGTCTCGGCATCACGCACACGGCCGACTTGGTGGTGGCCGAGTACGTCGGGCGCGGCGAACTGAAGCTGATCCTCGAGGACTTCGTGGTGCCCGGCCCGACGATCTCGCTCGTCTACCCGTCGGCGGGACACCAGCTGGCCAAGGTGCGCGTGTTCTCGGATTTCGCCGCGGACCTGCTGCTGCGCTGGAACGAGGAAGTCCGCCGCTGGATCAAGCAGCCACCCCGACTGCCGCCCCCCGTGTCAGCTAGACTCGCGCAAAACCCAAGGGAGCCCACATGACCTACCTGATTGCCGGCCTGCTGCTGTTCTTCGGCGTCCACTCGATTGCCATCGTCGCGCCCGCGTGGCGGGACGGCATGGCCGCGAAGCTCGGCGATGCGTCGTGGAAGGCGGTCTATGCCCTGCTCTCGGTCATTGGCTTCGTGATGCTCGTGCACGGGTACGGCCTCGCGCGTGCGGAGCCGACAGTGCTCTACACGCCGCCGGTGTGGATGCGCCACGTTGCCGCGTTGCTCATGCTGCCAGTGTTTCCGCTGCTGCTTGCGACGTACCTGCCCGGCCGCATCAAGGCCGCCGTCAAGCATCCAATGCTGACGGCCACCAAGGCCTGGGCGCTGGCGCACCTGCTGGTCAACGGCAACCTTGCGGACGTGCTGCTGTTCGGCGGCTTCCTCGCCTGGGCCGTGCTGGACCGCATCGCGGTCGGCAAGCGCGTCGTACAGCGCAAGCCCGTGGTCACTGGTGCACCGTCGCGCATGAACGACGTGCTCGCGATCGTCGGCGGGCTCGTGTTGTACGTGGTGGTCATTGCCTGGGCGCACCAGCGCTTTATCGGCGTGCCGCCGATGCTGCTGCATTGACCAACGCACGCGTCACCGCCCCGCTCGCTGCCCCGCGACTCTCGTCCGCATCACTGTGCGTACTGGCACTGCTCGCGGCCGGCACCGCGCACGCGGCGCCGTCCGCCGTGGAAAAGCGGATCGCCGCCGCCGTCGATCGACGCACAGACGCAGCGCTCGAGCTGCTGGCCGAGACAGTCAACGTGCAGAGCGCCACCGAGAACCTCGCCAGCGTGCGCGCGGTGGGCGACATTTACGCCCGTGAATTTCGTGCACTCGGCTTCGAAACGCGCTGGGTCGAGGTGCCCGCGGAGATGAAGCGCGCGGGGCATTTCGTCGCGACCCACCGCGGCAAGCGCGGCGGTCCACGTTTACTGTTGATCGGCCACCTCGACACGGTCCTGCAGGGTGAGCCGTTCCGGCGCGACGGCAACCGGGCCTACGGCACCGGATCGTCCGACATGAAGGGCGGTAACCTGGTCGCACTCGAAGCCCTGCGTGCGCTGCAGGCCACGGGCGAACTCCGTGCCATGAACGTCACGGTCGTCTTCACGGGTGACGAAGAAGACCCGGGCTCGCCGCAGCTCGTCACGCGCGAATCGTTGCTGGCTGCAGCTGCAGATTCCGACATCGCACTGGCCTTCGAGGGGTCGGCGCCCGGCAAGGGCGTTATCGGCCGCCGTGGCATCGGCTCGTGGCGGCTGCACGTGACCGGTGTGCAGGGTCACTCGTCCGGGGTGTTCGGTGATACGCGCGGCTTCGGTGCCATCTTCGAGGCCGCACGCATCCTCGACCAGTTCCGGACCGAGTTGCGCGAGCCCAACCTGACGTACAACCCGTCGGTGATCGTGGGCGGCACCAACGTGAGCTATGACACCGCGACCAAGAGCGGCACCGCGCTCGGCAAGACCAACGTGATCCCACGCGAAGTTCGCGTCGAAGGCGACCTCCGCTACCTCGGTGCCGCCCAGTTCGAAGCGGCACGCGCAAAGATGCAGGCAATCGTCGCCGCGAGCCTGCCGCAGACGTCGGCGGAAATCGTCGTCGAAAACGAATATCCCTCGATGGCGCCGAATCCCGGCAGCGAACGCATCCTCGGCGTCCTCGATGCGGTCAGCCGCGATCTCGGCGCCGGCCCCGTCGTCGCACAGCCGCCGATCGAGCGCGGGGCGGGTGACATCGCTTTCGTTTGCGGTGACGGACGCCTCGCCTGCCTCGATGGTCTCGGCACGGACGGCGACAACGATCACGCGCCGGGTGAGTACGTGCTGCTCGACTCGCTGCCGCTGCAGGTGAAGCGCGCGGCGATATTGATGCATCGACTGACTCGTTGATTCGGTACGCCCGGGCATGGATGCGGGCCGCAGCGCGCTCCGCTAAGCTTGGTTCATGCTCAAATCCACCGTTCGCGCGCTGCAGTCGATGCTCGACCGGCAGCGCATTCTCACGCTCGCCGTGCAGACCGGGCAGGGCCCGTATGCCGGGCTGCTGCCCTTCGTTCCCGTGGCCGACCGGTCGGCGGTGCTCGTGCACGCGTCGAGGCTTGCACGGCATACGCAAGGCCTGACGGCCGGCGCACATGCCGGCATCCTGGTCCACGAGCAGGACGGGCCCGACAAGGATCCGTTGCAGATCGAGCGGTTGATGTTCGACTGCACGGTGCAGCCATTCGAACGCAAGAGCGCCGATTGGGAGGCGGGCCGCGAGCTGTACCTCGCACGCTTCCCCGACAGCCGCATCACCTTCGGGCTCGGCGACTTCACGCTCTATCGATTGCAGTTCGTCGCCGGCACATACGTCGCGGGCTTCGGTCGCGCGATGGACATCGAACCGCAGGACATCCGGCGACTCGCGGAGCCAGCCTGAACCGCTACCGGCGCAGCACCGCCACTGACGCGACTCAGGAGTGACTCTGCTCGTACTGCGAAGGCGTGCAGCGAGCGTGCGCGAGGTATTCGCGCAGGTGACGCATCGCGCTCTTGTCGAGCGTGTTGCCGTGGTGCGGCCGGTGCAGGATACCCTCGACGCCGTTCAGCTTCACGCGCAGGCGCGCGCCGGACAGCGGCTCGATTTCGGCAGCGAGGTGATGCAGCAGGGACTCGATCTCGCGCCAGTGGATGTTGGCGCTGATCGGATCGTGAAAGATCGTGCGCAGCAGGCTTTCGTGCTTGTGGCTCACGCGATTCGCCTTCCTGCAAGTGGCGGCAGCTCAATGGAGCTTACCGCAAGCTTCAGGACGTGCGATGCGGGATAGCCGCGATGCCGCCTCGGCTCCTCGCGCGCACAATCCGATATCGGGCCGGGTCCGCCGATGCCCGCATGCGGTTGGCCGAAATGACCCAACGACACTCCGTGGGTTGGCTTCCCTGGCTGCTCGGCGCCGCTGGCGTCGCCGCCGTCGTCTTCGTCGTGCTGCATGCTGCCGAAGAACGCGCGATCGTGAACCTGATCCACGATGCGCGCCCCGCCTGGCTGATCCTCGCCCTCGTCCTGCAAGCCGGAACGTACGTGGCGCAGGCCGGCGTCTGGCGCGCCGTGCTGCAACGCGCCGGCACGTCCGTGCCCTTCACACTGGCGTGTCGCCTGAGCCTGGCCAAGCTGTTCATCGACCAGGCCGTGCCGACCATGGGAGCGAGCGGCGCCGCGATCGTCGCACGCGCGCTGATCCAGAATGGGGTGGAACGCACGACGGTCATGTCGACCGTCGCGGTGGACGCAGCGTCGTTCTACATCGCCTACGTCATCGATCTCGCCATCGCTTTGGCGCTCCTGACGTGGGAAGGCCACGCGACTCCGCTGATCGTCACAGTCGCCGTGCTGTTCCTTTGCTACGGCAGCGCGCTGATCGCGGCAGTGCTGTCGCTGACTCGCCAGCCGCCCGGACGGATCGCCGCGCGCCTGCAGAAATTGCCCGTGGTCGGCAGGCTCGTCGAACTGCTGCAACAGGGCAGCCCGCGCCTCGTCCACGACCCGGCGCTGCTGGTCCGCGCTACGGCACTGCAGATGCTGATCGCGCTGCTCGACGCAGCCACCGTGTGGATTCTGCTCAAATCGCTGGGGGCCGACGCCAGCGCCGGCGCCGTGTTCGCGAGTTTCATGATCGCTTCGGTCATGCGCAGCATCGGGTTCCTGCCCGGCGGGCTCGGCACCTTCGAAGCGGCTGCGGTGGGAGCGCTCGCGCTCGCCGGGGTGCCTGTCGCAGCGGGCCTCTCCGCGACCTTGTTGTTCCGCGGCCTCAGCTTCTGGTTGCCGATGATCCCCGGCCTGATGCTGTCCCGCACGTTCGCCGCCGAACGGACGGACCGTGCAGGCAAGGTCGATGCCCTGCCCTACTGGTCGCTCGCTGCGGCCGACGTCGCCGCGCAACTCTCCTCGACGACCGACGGCCTGTCGTCGCCAGAAGCGGCCGGGCGACTGCAAAGCGTCGGACGCAACGCCATTGGTGAATTCGAAGGCTTTACACGGCTGGGGGTCCTCTGGAACCAGTTGAAGAGCCCACTGCTCCTGCTGTTGGTCTTCGCCGCGGCCGCATCGGTTGCCACCGGCGAATGGATCGACGCCGTCATCGTGATCGCGATCGTACTTGCGAGCGCCGGCATCGGTTACTCACGTGAGTACCGGGCGCAGTCGGCTGCCGCCGAACTGCGTGCCAAGGTGCAAGTGCACACGCAGGTCCTGCGCGACGGCGTTCCGCGCTCGGTGCCGCTCACTGAGGTCGTGCCCGGCGACGTGGCTCTGCTCTCGGCGGGCAGTGTCGTGCCCGCGGACAGTCTCCTGCTCGAAGCCACGGATTGCTTCGTCAACGAGGCGGTGCTCACCGGCGAAAGTTTTCCAGTGCAGAAAAAGCCAGGGACAATGGATGTCGCCGCGCCGCTGGCGAGACGCTACAACTGCCTGCACCTGGGCACGAGCGTTCGCAGTGGCAGCGCCCGCTGCCTGGTCGTTGCAACGGGCGGCAACACCGCGTTCGGCGCCATCGCGCACCGGCTTAGGCTGCGGCCGCCGGAGACGGAGTTCGACCGCGGTATCCGGCACTTCGGCTATCTGCTCACGTCGGCCATGACCGCCATGACCATGGTCGTGCTGGTGGTCAACCTGCTGCTCGGCCGCCCGCTGGTCGAGACGCTGCTGTTCTCGATCGCGCTTGCCGTTGGCCTGAGCCCGGAACTGCTCCCGGCCATCCTCAGCATCAACCTTGCGCGGGGTGCGCACAACATGGCCAGGCAGGGCGTGCTGGTGCGGCGGCTCAATGCCATCGAGAACCTGGGCAGCATGGACGTGCTCTGCACCGACAAGACCGGCACGTTGACGGAAGGCGTCGTGCAGCTCGACGGTGCCTGGGACGGCTCGGGAGTTTCGTCGTCAGCGGTGATGGAGATCGCCGCGACGAATGCGGCACTGCAGGCAGGCCTCGTCAATCCGCTGGACGAGGCGATCCAGAAAGCGCACCAACCCGAACTCATCGGCGTCGAAAAGGTGGCTGAGATCCCGTACGACTTCGTGCGCAAGCGGCTGAGCGTGATCGTGCGGCAGGGCGATCGTACGCGCCTGCTGGTGAAGGGCGCCGTCGAACAGGTGTTGTCCGTCTGTACCAGCCAGTCCAACGGCCAGCCGATCGATGCCGCAGCACGCGAGCGGCTGCGTGAGCGCGCGGCAGGCTGGAACAACCAGGGTATCCGCGTGCTCGCCGTAGCGACCCGCGAAATGTCGACACAAACGACTTACGGCCGCGAAGACGAGTCCGGCTTGGTATTCGCAGGCTTCCTGACGTTTCTCGACCGGCCGAAAGCAGGCGTCGGCGACACACTCGTCGAACTCGGACAGTTGGGTGTCGCCGTGAAAATCATCACGGGCGACTCGGCGGCAGTGGCACGGCACGTCGCAACGAGCGTCGGTTTGCGCGCCGACCGGATGCTGACCGGCCTGCAGCTCGACGAGCTGCACGATGACGCACTCTGGCACGCCGCCGAGCAGACGATCATCTTCGCCGAGGTCGACCCGAACCAGAAGGAACGCATCATCCTCGCGCTGAAGAAGACCGGTCACGTCGTGGGCTTTCTCGGCGACGGCATCAATGACGCGCCGGCGATGCATGCGGCCGACACCAGTCTCAGCGTGGAAGGAGCAGTGGACGTGGCGCGCGAAGCTGCCGATTTCGTATTGCTGGAACGCGATCTCGGCGTCATTCGACAAGGCATCGAAGAGGGCAGGCGCACGTTCGCCAACACCCTCAAGTACATCCTCACGACGACGAGCGCCAACCTCGGCAACATGATCAGCATGGCAGTGGCTTCGCTGTTCCTGCCGTTCCTGCCGCTGCTTGCAGGTCAGATCCTGCTCAACAATTTCCTGTCGGACGTACCGGCCATCGGTCTCGCCAGCGACAGCGTCGATGCCGAACTGGTGGACCGGCCGCGACGCTGGGACATGCGCTTCCTCGGCCGCTTCATGCTCGAGTTCGGCTGCCTGAGTTCGCTGTTCGACTTCCTGACGTTCGGCCTGCTGCTGTGGGTCTTCACCGCACCACCAGAACTTTTCCGCACGGGGTGGTTCGTCGAATCGCTGCTCACGGAACTGGTCATCGCACTGGTGGTACGGACGCAGCGCCCGTTCTGGCGCAGCCGCCCGGGCAACCTGCTGCTCTGGAGTTCGATCGGCGTGATGGCGCTGACTTTCGCGATCCCATACCTGCCTTACGCGTCGCTGCTCGGCTTTACACCACTACCGGCGGGTGTGGTGTTGACGCTGGTCGCGATCGCGACTCTGTACGTCGGTGGAACCGAAGTCCTGAAAGCGGGCTTCTATCGACGCCAGGGGGCACGAGGCCCCGCTGGCGCCGCCGCGCCTTAACCCGCCACGGCCAACCGGCCGCGCTGGTAATCGATCACGGCCTGCTGGATCTCCTCCGGCGTGTTCATCACGAACGGGCCGTACTGGACCACCGGCTCGCCGATCGGCTTGCCGGCGAGCAGCAGCAGCCGCACGCCCTGCTCGCCCGCACGGATCCGCACCGATCCACCCGGCGTAAGCAGTCCAGCCGAACGAAACGGCAGCGGCCTGGCGTCGTCGCCGACCACGGCATCGCCCTCGTACACGTACAGGAACGTGTTGTGGGAGACCGGCGTCGGCAGCGTGGCTTCGATGCCGGCCGGCAGGCGCACGTCGTAGTACAGCGGTGCGGTGCTCAGCCCGCCGATCGGCCCCGCCGTCTTCGTGACGCCATGCTCGAACTCACCGGCGATGACGCGCAGTTCGCCGCCACCCGCCAGCGCGACCGTCGGAATCTCGCGCGAGGGAATGTCGCGGTACGCCGCCGGCTTCATTTTTTCGCGCGACGGCAGGTTGATCCATAACTGGAACCCGCGCATGCGCCCCGCGGTCTGCTGCGGCATCTCGGAATGGATGATGCCGCGCGCCGCCGTCATCCACTGCACGTCGCCGGGGCCGAGGTCGCCCCGATTGCCGAAGCTGTCCTCGTGACGCATGTGACCGTCGAGCATGTAGGTGACCGTCTCGAACCCGCGGTGCGGGTGCGAGGGGAAACCCGCGAGGTAATCGTCCGGGTCGTCGGAGAAGAACTCGTCGAGCATCAGGAACGGATCGAACCGCTGGTTCTGGCGGCTGCCGAGGCTGCGGCGCAGCTTGACTCCGGCGCCATCGGAGGCGGCCACGGACTCGATCACGGCCTGCAGCTTGCGCGAAGTGGTCATGGTCGCTCCTGTCGTGTAACGGGATTCTATGCAGTGCAGCGTTCGGCGCTCAGCGGCTCGGTGAGGTCAATCGCTCACGCCTCGCGTCGAGCGACCAGCCGCCCGCGCCGCGTGCAACGAGGAACAGGAACCCGCCCGCGACCGACACGTTCTTGAGCAGCATGATCTGCTGCATCTGGTCAGTGCCGCCGTGGAAGATGAAGCCGGCGACGAGCGTGAAACCGGCGAGAGCGGCGGCGGCGAGCCGTGTGCGGTATCCCAGGATGATTGCGATCGCACCGAAAATCTCCAGGGCAATGACCAGCGGCAGCAGCGCACCCGGCACACCCATCGACTGCATGTAGCCTTGCGTGCCGGCATACCCCGAAATCTTGCCGATGCCGGCAATTAGAAACATGGCTGCGATCAGGGCACGGCCCAAGAGGTCCGTCGTGTTTTCCCAGGTCTTCATCGTTTGTTCCTCGCTGGCGACATTGAAAGTGTTTGCTTGAGCCGATGCTGCTCGGGCCCCGGACAATCCGGTGTGTCAGGCGGCGAGCCGTTCGATGCGCTTGCCGGCTTCGACGAGCTTTGTTACTCGCACACTAGTTTGCATCTATTAACTGAATAAAAAAGGCGGTAATTTCTATTAAACCTATCGATGGAGTCGATTTATGCCAACCCCACGTATCACCCTGGACCAGTGGGCTGCTCTCGTCGCGATCGTGGAACACGGGGGTTACGGGCAGGCGTCCGAGCACCTGCACCGCACCCAGTCGACCGTCACCTACACGATCAAGAAACTCGAGGATCAGCTCGGGCTGAAGGTGTTCGAGCGGCAAGGCCGTCGCGCCGCACTGACGCCGGCCGGCCAGGTGCTGTATCGCCGCGGCAAGTCCCTGCTCGACGACGCGGCCCGCCTCGAGCGCTCGGCCTCAGGGCTCGCGCAGGGCTGGGAGGCGGAAGTCCGGTTGGCGGTCGAAGCCATCTTTCCGACGTGGCTGCTGCTGCGCGCGCTCGCCGAGTTCGGAAGCGAGCACCCGGACATCCGCATCGAACTGATCGAGGCCGTGCTCGGCGGCGTCGAAGAAGCGCTCACCGAAGGTCGCGTCGACTTCATCATCGGCACGCTCGTGCCCGGCGGCTTCATCGGCGATTCGCTGATGCAGGTGCGCTTCGTGTGCGCCGCCGCGCCGACGCATCCGCTGCATCAGCTTGGCCGCCCCGTGGAGATCGAAGACCTGCGCGCGCACCGTCACCTCGTCGTGCGCGATTCCGGCGTGCGTCGCAGCCGCACTGGCGGCTGGCTCAACGAACGTCGCTGGACGGTCTCGAACAAGGCGACATCGATCCGCGCGGCGTGCATGGGACTGGGTTTTGCCTGGTACGCCGAGGAGAACATTCGTGAAGAACTGCAGACAGGCTCGCTCAGGCGCCTGCCGCTGACGGAAGGGGCCGAGCGTTTTGCCACCCTGTACCTCGTGTACGCGGATCGTGTGGCAGCAAGCCCCGGCACGCGACGTCTCGTCGAAATCATCCGCGCACACGTCGCGGAGAACTGTCGCGTCGCGGGCGACTCCGGTCATCAGTAGACTGCGGGTATGCGCTTGCGCGATCCCCGCGTCGTTCATCTGCTCGCCCTCTACGCACTGCCCGTCGTCGTGGCCGCTGCCGGCTGGGGCGTGCCGGCAGCCATCGGTACCGCCGTGGCGGCATTCTTGCTCGGCGTGGCTGCGCGGTTGCTCGTGTCACTGCGCGCGCTGCGGCAACCGGAGCGGCCGCTGCGACTGCACACGATCACGTTTTCGCACTACGCCGAGAAAGCCCGCTGGTGCCTCGACCGGCTGGGCGTGCCGTATGAAGAAGTGCCGAATGTCGGCGTGCTAGGCGTCCTGCTGACGGGTCGCACCGTGCCGTGGCTCGAGGTTCCACCCGGCCTGACACGCATCGGCGATTCGCCGCGCATCCTGCGTTACCTGTGGGGTGAGTACGCGGGACGATTGCCCGGCGATCGCACCTGGTTTCTCGAACCGACGCCGGCCGCACTCGAACTCGAGGCGAAGCTCGACCGGCGCCTAGGCAACGACGTGCGCGTCTGGCTCTACCACCACCTGCTGCGCGACACCGACCTGAGCTTCCGTTCGTGGGGCATCGAGGAGCCCGCGATTCCACGCTGGCAACGCGCCCTGCTCTGGACGATCCGACCGGTCCTGGCTTTCGCAGTTCGCCGGATGCTCGGCGTAACGCCCGCACGAGCAGCCCGGGCCTGGGAACGGACGCGGGAAGCCTTCGACGACATGGATCAGCTGCTCGCAGACGGCCGGCGTTACCTGACCGGCGAGACGCTGACTTTCGCCGACATCACGTTTGCGAGCCTGGGGGCGCTGGCAGTATTGCCGCCCGAATACCCGGGCAATCGTCTCGGCGGCCGCCGCATGGCGATAGCCGACATCCGCGACCCGCGCTGGCGCGCCGAGGTCGAGGAACTCCGGGCGCGACCGTCCGGCCAGTTCATCCTGCGGCTGTACCGCGAAGAACGAACCCGCCTCCCGGCCTGACCTCCCCCGGTTTGACCCCCGCCCCCGGCCGGCGCAAAATTAGCTGCCTAAGCAGTTACAGCCCAGGCTGCCAATGGCCGAGCAGTATTACCACCCGCAGACCTACCTCTCACGCGACAGCGTCGGCTACCTGGTGCGGCGGCTTTACACGCTGCTGCTGGCGCGCTTCGAAGGGGCGCTCGCCCAGGCCGACTTCACGCTGACGCAGTGGATCGTGCTGATCCAGGTTCGCGACGGGCTCGCGCGCACGGCATCCGACATCGCGAACGACCTCGGTCACGACAGCGGCGCGCTGACACGGGTCGTGGACCAGCTGGAACGGCGGGGATACCTGCAGCGCAACCGCAGCGCCAAGGATCGTCGCGTGGTCGAACTGAAGCTCACGCCGGCCGGAAACGCGATCATCGAGGAGCTGTTGCCGCTCGTCGTCGACCACACCAACGCCGCGCTCGAGCCGCTCTCGAAGTCCGAGTTCGTGCAGCTGCGCAGCTACCTGGTGCGGCTGCTCGATCACGCGCAGGAAAGCAACGCTGTGCCGGCAGAGGGGGCTGCCAGAAAGCTGCCCCCGCGCACGACCCGAAATGCGGTCACGCG
>JAPLSF010000052.1 GCA_026398785.1 Pseudomonadota bacterium
ACATCAGCTCGACGTGCTGCGGATCTTCCGGCGGCTCGCGGACGCTGGCCGTACAGGGGTCGTCAGCCTGCACGACATCGGGCTTGCGGCTCGCTTTGCCGATTCGGCGTTGCTGTTGTTCGGCGATGGCCGCTGGCATTGCGGCCCTTGCGACGAGGCGCTCAACGAGCACTCGATCGGCGAGCTCTATGGCATCGCCGTGCGCGAATTGCGCTGGGAACACGGCCGGACGTTCGTCGCCGCCTGATCAATGCGCGACTGATTTCGAAAACACGTCGAGCACGGCGACGCCTGGCGATGGCCAGGCGAGTCCACGCCCGCATCAGGATTCCAGCCTGCGTCCTGAGGTTCGGTCAGGTGAGCGGGATCTCGCGGCCGTGCGCAGCCAGCCAATCCGCGAAAGTCTGCAGCTGCGGGTTGATCGAGCGCGTGAACTCGACGCTGCGCGCACGGCAGAAGTCGGCGCTGAAGTCATGATTGAACTGGAACATGTTGCCGAGGTCTGCCGCGCCGGGGAAACCCAGGCCGCGATAGACGTCGAACGGCACGTCCTGGTGCAGGACCTCGCGGCCGAGCGCACGAGTGAGTCCGGCCGCCATCTGTGCGCCGGTGAGATGCTCGCCCGCGATGCCCACGGTACGGCCCGCGAACTCGTTGCCGCGCTTGAAAATCCCATGCGCACAACGACCGATGTCGTCGGCCGCTATGCCTGGCAGTGGCCTGGCGCCCATCGGCAATGCGAAGTACAGCTTGCCGTCGGGGCCGGTCTTGGGGCCCATGCCGAAATGGATCAAGTTGTCCCAGTAGAACGACGTCAGCAGGCAGGTGGTCGGCACGCCTGTCCCACGGAAGTAGTCGTCCGCTTCGCCCTTCACGTCGAAGTGCGGCACCTTGTACTGGCCCATGAGCGTCGGCATGCGCGCGTCATCGAGTTTGACCCAGCGTCGCGTGTCTTCGAGCGTGGACCAGATCACGTGCTGCACGCCCGCCTGCTGCGCGGCGTCGGCCATCGCATGGGCTTCGGCCCGTTCCTGGTCCGGCGAAAAGTGGTTCCAGAAGAATGTCACGCAATACGCGCCGTGAGCGCCGGCGAACGCCCGCGCCACGGCCGCCTGGTCGGCGATGTCCGCTGCGACGACTTCGGCGCCGGCAGCCGCCAGTGCGCGCGCCTTCGGCGAATCCGGGTCGCGCGTGATGGCACGCACGGCGAATTCGCCGGTGGGATCGGCAAGGATCGACCGCACGAGTCCGCCGCCCTGCGCGCCGGTCGCGCCCGCCACCGCAATGATTTTCTTCGTCATTGTCTGCATGCCTCCGTGTCCAGCGCGATCAGGAATACATCGCGTCGTAAATCGCCTGGTGCAGCCTGCCGTTCGTCGCGAGCACGCCCGTGCTCTGCGGCGTGAACGGCCGTCCCTCGAGATCGGTGAATCGACCGCCTGCGGCCTCGACGATCACCGCGCACGCGCCGACATCGAGGATGTTGACGTCCGACTCGACGACCGCATCGATGCGGCCCGACGCCAGCAGGTGGTAGTGCAGGAAATCACCGTAACCGCGAATGCGGCTCAGCCGGCCGACGAGCTTGCCGAACGCGGGCCAGCGCGGTCCCGTCGCCAGCGACTTCAGGTTGCCCGTCGAGAGCGCTGCGCTTTCGATCGTGTCGATGCTGCTGACACGCAGCGGTTGCTCGTTCAGCCAGGCGCCGACGCCGATCTCGCCGTAGGCGAGTTCACCGTACACCGGCGCGGAAGATACGCCGACGATCAACCGGCCCTGGTGCATCAGCGCGATCTGCGTCGAAAACATCGGGTACTCGCGCACGAACGCCTTGGTGCCGTCGATCGGATCGACGAACCAGACGTAGTCCGCATCGAGCGCCGCGGTGCCCGTTTCTTCACCGTGGAAGCCGTGCGCCGGATACTTCGCGGTGAGCAGCGAGCGGATCGCTTTTTCGGTTTCGACGTCGGCCTCGGTCACCGGCGACTTGTCGGCCTTGATCGTGATCTTGAGGTTGCGCTGGTAGTAGTGACGAACGACGTCGTCGGCAGCGCGGGCGGCTTCCAGCGCTGTGGCAAGGAACTCAGAATGCGGCATGGCAACGATCCCGATGACGAGGCGCCATAGTACCGCGCCTTCCTTGACATCACCCCCGGCCTTCCCTACCGTGCGGCCTCCGACAGGTGATCCCGCGAGCGCAGGCTCAGGGAGAACGGGAAGCCGGTCAGAATCCGGCACTGCCCCCGCAACGGTAGTCGAGTCAAGCCACATCGCCCGGACTGCAAGGTCCGGCACCCACTGCGCAACAGGCGCGGGAAGGGGATGCAGGCAGGGTCCAAAGCCCGCTCGAGAGTCCGGAGACCGGCCCGTCGATCGAGACCAGCCTCGCGGCGGGCGAGCGGCAGGACCTCGGGCGTCAATCCGTTGATCGGTTGCCGCCCTGTTCCGCCATACCCCCGCGTTGCTGGATTTTTTAC
>JAPLSF010000227.1 GCA_026398785.1 Pseudomonadota bacterium
TGATCGGCAGCACGACCCCGAGATCCTTCGCCAGTGCCTGGAAGCGGCGCACGACCGGGTTGTCCGGCACCGGATGCGCCAGCGCGAAATGCTCTGCAAGGTGGTCCTTGCAGAAGTACGGCGTCTCGAAAAGCTCTTGCAGAAGAATGACTTGCGCACCCCTTGCGGCCGCCTGCCGCACCATCGACTCGGCCTTCGCGATGTTCTCGGCGGCATTCGGCGTGCAGGCGAACTGGGTCGCGGCAACGGTAACTTTCATCGCGGGCTCCGGGGCGTGAGGAGCGGGAAGTCTAACGAAGCCCAACCCCGCGGACCAATCGGCGCAGAGCGGAAAAGTTCCTGCGACAGGCGGCGAAGGCGTGAGGGACGGCTGGGAGCAAAGAATCAGGCGGCGGCCGCCTCTTTCAGACGTGCAGCACGCTCAAGACGTGCCGCGCGATCATGCTTTCCTCGTCCGTCGGGATCACGAAAGCCGCGGCTGCGCTGCCCCGCGTGGAGATGCGCGGTCCATGGCGAGCATTGGCCGCCGCATCCAGCTCGATGCCGAGCCAAGCCGCATGCCGGCAGATGCGCGCGCGAATCTCGGCCTGGTTTTCGCCGATGCCAGCCGTGAAGACGATCGCGTCGAGACCGCCCAGCGCCGCGGCGAGCGACCCGAGCTCGCGGCCGGCGCGATACACGAAGACGTCGAGCGCGAGCGCCGCGGCCGGCTCGCTGCTGGCAAGCAAGTCGCGCACGTCGCTCGACACGCCCGACATGCCGAGCAGGCCCGACTCGTTGTAGATCAGCCGCTCGATCTCACGCGGTCCGAGCTTCATCTCGTCCATCAGGAACAGCACGACGCCCGGATCGAGCGCGCCGCAGCGTGTTCCCATGGGCAGGCCATCGACCGCCGTGAAACCCATCGTCGTCGCGATGCTCTGGCACGCCCTCATGGCACACATGCTCGAGCCATTGCCCAGGTGGAACACCACGGTGCGACCTGCGGCCGCGCCGGCGTCGACCGCTGGCAACTGCGAGGCGATGTACTCGTACGACAGCCCGTGAAAACCATACCGCCGCACGCCAGCCGCGGCGAAGCGCGGCGGCAGGGCGAAACGCTGCGCGACGTCCGGCACAGTGCGATGGAACGCAGTGTCGAAACACGCGATCTCAGGCACGCCGGGCAATCGCGCCAGCATCGCGCGGACCGCCGCGAGGTTGTGCGGCTGGTGCAACGGCGCGAGCGGTACGTACTGCTCGAGCCGCTGCAGCACCGCGGCGTCGACCGCGATCGGCAGCATGAACTCGAGGCCGCCGTGCACGACGCGATGACCGACACCGACGATGCGTGCATCGCCGAGCTCTGCCTTGACCGCCTCGAGCAGACGATCGAGCGCTGCGGCGTGAGTCATCGGGCCGGCAGCAAGCTGAGTGTCGATCGCCGGACCGCCATCACGACGAGAAGTGAATCGCGGCACGGTGCCGAGACCCGACACCTGCCCGCGCAGGTCGCGCACGGCTTGCC
>JAPLSF010000209.1 GCA_026398785.1 Pseudomonadota bacterium
GCACGCCGCACCCACATCGCGATCATCGGCGCCGGGCATTCAGGCCTGTGCATGGGAATGCGCCTCAAGAAGGCCGGCCTGCACGATTACGTGATCCTCGAAAAGGCCGCCACGCTCGGCGGTACGTGGCGCGACAACACCTACCCCGGCGCGTCCTGTGACGCGCCCTCGTTCCTGTACAGCTACTCGTTTGCGCAAAAGACCGACTGGAGCCCGCGTTACGCCTCGCAGTCGGAGTTGCTCGGTTATTCGACCGAACTCGCAATCAAGCACGGCTTGCTGCCACACTGCCGCTTCAATGCCGAGGTCGCGCGGATCGCTTATGACGAGGCCGCCAACACGTGGACGCTGGCCTGTGCGGACGGCACCGAGATCGTCGCGGACTTCGTGATCGCGGGCGTCGGGCAACTCAATCGGCCGTCTACCCCGGCGATTGCCGGCCAGGCCACGTTTGCCGGCACGCAGTTTCATTCCGCGCAGTGGAACCATGCCGTGGATCTCGCCGGCAGGCACATCGCCGTGATCGGCAACGCCGCGAGCGCCGTCCAGTTCGTGCCGCAGATCGTACCGCTGGCGGCGCAGCTCACGATTTTCCAGCGCTCGGCCAACTGGCTCATGCCACGCAAGGACCGCCTCTATGCACCGCGCACGCAGCGGCTGCTGACGCGGTTCCCTGGTCTTGCCAGGCTGTACCACGACGCACAGTGGCTCTTCTTCGGCGAGATGCAGCTCACGCCGCTCATGAAGCAGGTGAAACCGGTGCAGGCGCTGGCGCGCTGGAAATCACTCGCGCACCTGCGCCGCCAGGTCAAGGATCCGGCGCTGCGTGCGAAGCTGGTGCCGACGTTCCCGATCGGCGCCAAGCGCGTGCTGTTCAACGACGACTACTATCCGGCGCTGTCGCGACCGAACGTCGAGCTGGTCACGGACAACATCGAGCGCATCGAGCCGGAGGGCGTGCGCTCAAGGACGGGGCAGCTGTATCCCGCCGACGTCATCATTTACGCGACGGGCTTCAAGAGCACCGACTTCCTCGCGCCGATGCAGATCACCGGCCGGGGTGGACTCGACCTGAAGCAGGAATGGGCCAAGGGCGCGCGTGCGTACCTCGGCGTCACGGTCACCGGCTTCCCGAACTTCTTCATGCTGTACGGTCCCAATACCAACCTGGGTCACAACAGCATCCTGGTCATGATCGAGGCCCAGGTGGGCTATATCCTGGACGCCCTTGCGAAAATGACGACGCGAGGCGTCAGGCGCATCGACGTCAAGCGCGACGTGCTGGAGGCTTACAACCGCAGCCTGCAGCAGGACCTCGCCAAGTCCGTGTGGGCGGCCACCGGCGCCAGCTGGTACAAGCTCGCCGACGGCACCATCACCAACAACTGGCCGCACAGCACGATTCACTACCGGCGTTTGCTGCGTGAAGCGAAGCTCGAGGATTACGACACATGACGAAGATCGCATTGCGCCTGACCGTGGCGCTGCTGACCCTGCCACTGCTGGCCCCGACTTTCACGCAGGCAGCGACGCCGGCGAAGGACGTGCCGCCGAAGAACATGATCGACCCGCAGCGCCTGTCGGACATCACGCGCACCTTGTCGTCCGATGAGTTCGAAGGGCGTGCGCCGGGCACGGCGGGCGAAACGAAGACCATCGCGTACCTGGTCGAGCAATTCAAGGCGGCGGGACTCGAACCCGCGGGTTCCGGGGGTTCGTACACGCAGGTCGTACCGCTCGTGCGCACGCAAGTGCCGGCAGACGCGTCCATGAGCGTCACCGTCGCCGGTAAACGACGGCCCCTCGTGCAGCAGCAGGACATGGCCGCGCTCGCATTGCGTCCCGTCGACCGGGTGCAGATTGCAGATGCGGCGTTGGTGTTCGTCGGCTATGGCGTCAGCGCGCCGGAACGCGGCTGGGACGACTACAAGGACATCGACCTGCGCGGCAAGGTCGCCGTGTACCTGGTCAACGACCCCGACTTCGAAGCCTCGACGGCCGATGATGCCTACGGCAAGTTCGGCGGCAAGGCGGCCACCTATTACGCGCGGTGGACGTACAAGTACGAAGAAGCGGCGCGACGTGGCGCGATCGCCGCGCTGATCGTGCACGAGACTGAGGCGGCCGCCTACGGCTGGAAGACGGCCATCGCACCGAACGGTGAAGGCTACGACATCGTGCGAGCCGATCCCACGAAGGAGAGGCTGCTGCTGCAGTCGTGGCTGCACCGTGACGCGGCCGTCGAGCTCTTCCGCGGCGCAGGGCTCGATTTCGAAGCACTCAAGCAGAGCGCACGCAGCAAGGCGTTCCGCCCGGTCGAGCTGAAGAACACGACGTTCGCGGCGGACTTCCCGCTCGCCCACACGCGCATCGACAGCCACAACGTAATCGGCAGGATCACGGGCCAGAAGCACCCGCGCGAGAGCATCATGATCGGCGCGCACTGGGACGCGTACGGCAACGGCGAGCCCGACGCCAACGGCTTGCGGTTCCGCTCTGGCGCCCTGGACGACGCGATCGGCATCGCCGGCACGCTGGAGATTGCGCGTGCGTTCAAGCAGGGTCCGCGTCCGGATCGCACGGTCGTGTTCTCCGCGTGGACCGCCGAGGAACGCAACCTGCTGGGATCAGAGTACTACGCGTCCCATCCCTGGCTGCCGCTGGAGACTACGGTCGCCAATTTCACGATGGACGTGCTGCAACCGAACGGCCTCGCGCGCGACATCGTGCTGGTCGGTGCCGGACAGAACGAACTGGAGTCACTGCTGGCGCAGAAAGCCGCTGGCCAAAGCCGCGTCGTCACACCGGATGCGAAACCCGAGCGTGGCCTCGCCTTCCGCGCCGATCACTTCTCGTTCGCGAAGCGCGGCGTACCGGCGCTGGTGCTGATGGGTCTCGGCGGCGGTCACGACCTCGTCAAGGGTGGGCGCGAAGCCGGTGATCGCTGGGTCTCCGACTTCACTGCGCAGTGCTATCACCAGGCGTGCGATCGGTGGAGTGAGTCGTGGGACCTGAGCGGCGCCGCGCAGGACGCGACGCTGGTCTACGAGATGGCCAGTCAGCTCGCGAATTCACGCGCGTGGCCGCAATGGAATCCGGACACCGAGTTCAAGGCCGCGCGGGATTCGAGCGCCGCACAACGCAAGTAGCGCGACAGCGTCCGCGAGCGGGAATCCGGTTAAGCCGGTCCCTGTCAAGGTGGACGGGGCCGTCTGCTATCACGAATAGCAGACATTGGTTGATGAAGACATTGCTTAGTTCAACTTGACGTTTCAGCTGAAACGTCAACCTGCACTGATCAATTCAGAGCCCGTTGGCGAACTGCATCCAGGCCTTACGGCCGATACCCCGGCCCCCGCACGACGCGCCCCGGCTTGGCGCCCGTGTGCTCGCCATTGCGAATCACGGGCACGCCATTGACCAGCAGGTGTTCGACGCCCACCGCGTACTGCTTCGGGGAATCGAACGTCGCCTTGTCCGCAATGGTGGCGGGATCGAAGACGACGACGTCCGCGTAGCAATTCGCGTCGAGGCATCCGCGATCCTGCAGCTTCCAGTTCGTGGCCGGCAGGCGCGTGATGCGACGGATCGCCTCCTCGAGCGGCATCAGCTTCTCGTCGCGCGAATACTTGCCCAGCAAGCGTGCGAAGTTGCCGTACGCGCGCGGATGCGTGCTCGATTTCATGAACACACCTTCCGGCGCCAGCGCTTCTGCGTCGGAACCGAGGCTGACCCACGGCTGCGACAGCCCAAGTTTCACGTTGTCCTCGCTCATCAGGAAATAGACCGTCTGTACGCGCGAGTTGTCCTCGATCACGAGGTCGATGATCGTGTCTTCGGCGCTCGTGCCGCGCATCTTCATGACGTCCGAGAGCGTCTTGCCGGTGAGCGGCTTGAGCTCGGGATTCTTGAAGCCGACGAACAGCACGCGGTCCGGCGAACCCGCCGTGCGGAAGAGGTTCTCCTCCCCGGCGGGCGGACTGCGGATTTCTTCGATCACACGCGCGCGCTGCTGCGGATCCTTCAAGCGCGAGACCCACGCATCGAGTCCGCCTGCCTGCGCCCACAACGGCATCGCGGCATCGAGGCCGGTCGATCCGGCGGTGTAAGTGTACATGTTGGCGCTCACCGCCACGCCCTGCCGGCGAGCCTCCTCGATCTTCGCGATCGCGCGTGCCATGTTGCCCCAGTTGGCCTCGCCCGCCGCCTTCAGGTGATAGGCCTCACCGTGACCGCCGGCGGCACGGGTGATCTCGATCAGTTCGCCGATCGCCGCCTCGAGCCGGTAGCTTTCATTGCGCACGTGCGAGACGTACCCGCCGCCAGATTCCGCGGCGGCTTGCGCGAGTGCGATCAACTCGGGCGTCTCGGCGAAAAAAGCGGGAGCATAAATCAGGGAGCTGCCGACACCCAACGCGCCTTCACGCATGGCCTGCCGCACGAGGTCCTGCATGCTGGCCAGTTCGGCAGGTGTGGGGTCACGATCGTCTTCACCGAGTACGTACACGCGCACGCTCGTCGCGCCGACGAACGAAGCTACGTTCGGAGAGATGCCGCGACGCACGAGTGAATCGAGAAACTCGCCGAGCGTAGTCCAGTCGATTTCGTACTTGATGTCGCCCTGGTGCTGGAGGATGTCGGCCTTCATCGCGTCGTTGAGCGGGCCGCCGGACTCGCCCTCGCCCATGATTTCGAGCGTCACCCCTTGCTTGAGGTCGCTCATGCCGCGGCCGTCCGCGATCAACGACAGGTTGGCCCACGACAGCACGTTGATGAAGCCGGGCGCGACAGCCTTGCCGGTCGCGTCGATCTCGGCCGTCGCCCTGGCACCGGAGAGGTCGCCGACCGACGCGACGCGATCACCGCGGATGCCGACGTCCGCGCGCCGACCCGGCGTACCGGAACCGTCGTAGAGCGTGCCGTTGCGAACGATGAGGTCGTAGGTGTCGGCGGCCTGGTTTGCCGTCGCTGCTGCGGAGTTGGGTCGGGGTGAGCCTGCGCAACCCGCCAGTACGGCCGAACAGATGATGACGGACGCGACCGCAAAGCGACGCATGGTGTTCACTGGAGTTCCCCGGCAGCGGACGGCAGCAACGGACATTTGCAAGTGCGGGCGGGCCGCAACGTGCACTCAGACTCCGATCGCGGCGGCGCGGCCGGCCGGCGCACGAACACCGAGCGCGTGGCAGATGGCCACGGTCAGCTCGGCGCGGTTCAACGTATAGAAGTGGAATTCAGTCACCCCGTTCTGCTGCAGGCGCTTGACCTGCTCGATCGCGCAGCTGGCCGCAATCAGGCGACGCGTTTCCGGGTCGTCCTCGAGTCCGTCGAAGCGGTGCACGAGCCAGTCCGGCACACTGGTGCCGCAGCGTTTGGCAAACTTCAGCATGTGCGGGAATCGCGTGATCGGCAGGATGCCCGGCACGATCCCGGCATTGATGCCAGCCGCCGCGCACTGGTCGCGGAAGCGCAGGAAGATGTCGGTGTCGAAGAAGAACTGCGTGATCGCGCGCTTGGCGCCCGCGTCGACCTTGGCGCGCAGGTAGTCGAGGTCGAATTTCGCGCTCGGCGCTTCCGGGTGGACCTCCGGGTACGCCGCGACCGAGATGTCGAATTCCCCGATGCTGCGCAACCCACGCACCAGATCGACGGCATACGCGAAACCCTCCGGATGTGGGCGGTACGTCGTCTGGCCGGGCGGCATGTCGCCACGCAGCGCCACGATGTGGCGCACCCCCATGTCCCAGTAGCCGCGTGCAATGTCGAGGATCTCGCCGGCGGGAGCACCGACACAGGTGAGATGTGGGGCAGGAATCAACGCGGTCTCGCGAAGGATGCGCGCAACGACGTTGTGGGTGCGCTCGCGCGTGGACCCGTCGGCGCCGTAGGTGACCGAAACGAACCGCGGCTGCAGCGGCGCAAGCCGCTGGATCGACTCCCAGAGCAACTGCTCCATGCCATCGTCGCCGGGCGGGAAAAACTCGAACGAAACGGCAGGCGCGGCTCGCGCGGCTTTATCCACGGTCGCGGCCATCATGGCGGTATCTGTCGCTGGAGTCATTGCCGTCATTTTCCACGTTTTGCGCCGCAAAGTCCCCTCCCCGCTGCAGCGGCCTCGGTCGAGTGCGTCAGTGCACGCCGGTCGCGGACGGACCCGGCCCGGCGAAGAGCGCAACGCAGTCAATCGCATCCAGACGGTACGCGCGGCTGCAGAATTCGCAACGCACCTCGACCTGGCCGAATTCCTCGACCATCGAGTCGACCTCGTCGCGGCCCAGCGCCCGCAACATGTTCTCGACGCGCTCGCGCGAGCAGCGGCAGCGGAA
>JAPLSF010000325.1 GCA_026398785.1 Pseudomonadota bacterium
GATCTGCGGCACAGAGCGTGACCAGTGCAGGATCCATCACGTCCCAGACGGACGCATCGGCATAACACGTTCGGCATTGATCGACCGCGATGCCCGGAATGCGAGCGAGATAGTGCAGCGGCGGCATGTTCATGATCGACAGGCAAGGCACCCTGGCCTTGGCCACCGCGGCCAGGAGGTCGCGCACGTCCGGGGCGCGATACTGAGGTTCCTGCATCGCCAGGGCCGCGAGGTCATACGCGGCAGGATCGACGGCCCCCGGCACGTCGGCCGAGAGTTCGCCGGGCAGCTTCCGCGAATACACTTCCACGAGTCCGCCCCGACCCTTTGCCGGCAGGCTGACGCGCGTTCCCTCTTTGTTGATCAAGGCGGCTGCGGTGGCAAGGCAAACGAGCTTCACGGAGTGTCCAGCGAGCAGCAACTTCGTCGCGAGCAGCGAACCGTAGGATGCGCCGAGGATCAAGACTCGGTAGCCAGACTGCATGAGCTTGTTTATCCCTGGAGCCGAATGATGCCGCTACGCAATGGGCAGGTCTACGAATCGCTGGCGTTGTTTGTAGACAGTCCGGATCAAGACAATCACCTCGAGTCTAGCTCGTATGCGCGCCACAGATCAGAACTCGTGCACATTCAGGCATTCGCCGGGCAGTCGGCCGCTGCGCGAGCCGATGTAGCCGCTTCGAGGCCGAACCCACGCGTGCCCTATTGCTACTGCGCAGATTCGCGGCCACCGGCATTTCTGGATGAGCTCGCGACAAATGCGCGAAGACTCTTCACACGTGACCCTACATGATCACGGACGGGACCATGAGATCCCGGGCTTCCGCGACTGCGCCGATCTGGCGCCGCGCCGTGAGCGGCGGGCGAAGCGAATCTGTACGCTGGGCGACGGGGGCGCTAGAATTATCGAGCGGAGGTTGGGGGCGCCGCTCAGTGGAGGAGCAGGACCATGGAGTTCAACCTAGTATCCTGGTGGCAGCGCAAGCGCATTCAGGCGACAGTGCGGTTGTCCGGTCGCCCGATGCATTTCCACCACGTCACCAACCCCTATCACGCCGTCAGTATCAAGGCCGGTCCACGCTGTTACCAGACGGCGCAGAAATACGATGGCCAGCGGTTCCTCTCCGGTGAAGCGCCGCCATTGCCGCAGCCAGGCTGTGACGTCAGAGCGTGTGATTGCCGGTACGTCCATCACGAGGACCGTCGCGACGGATCCGACCGCCGCCAACGGGATGTATGGGCTCTGAGTTCCCAGTTGGCGAATGGCAGAGGCCGCCGCGCGAGCCACGGCCGGAGAGTGACGGATCACTGATTCACCACCGGGGTGGTGGTCGCGAAAACGACGAGTGACTGAGCGAGTGCGTCGCTGGCTGCTGTACCAACGACGCCCATCGCTTGCGCAAGCAGGAGCGATGCCAACACCCCAGCCAAATGGGATGCATAAGCCGCGAATCCATGCGCAACGAGATTCGCGATGAATGCGCTGAACGTAATCCTGGGCGGACATGCCTTGATGTCGCGCAATAGGTCGTGGATGCCAATCGATCCAACGAGCACGCTGCTGATGGCAACTGCTGCTGCAGCTCGCAGTATCCAGGCCCAGCGACCACGTATCGATGCAGGCGGTCAGCGACCTTGCTCACGGATTAAGTTCAATCTGCACCAATTCAGATTTGACCCGGTGTAGAAGTGCTTACGGGCCATGGATTGGCTGAACGAAGAGGCACACCTGTCGCGAGGCAGGGCCGCAAAGCCACGGATCTCCCAGCAAAGGGATGAAAGCCGGGCTCCCGAAACAACCACGTGCAGTGAGCGGCGCTTGTACGCAGCAATTGCTGTCGCTAAGAAGAAGACGAAGTAGACCTTATTGGTCATTGCGAGAGGGGCGGGGAATCCCGCCTCTTTTTTTGGGGCGACTGAGCGAGTGCGGCAGTTTGTCCAGCATGTTTGGCGAACATGGCGCATGTGACATAAGTCGGAGAGGCGCCAGGGAGATTTCGTCCGCACGTCACTGATAGGACTTGAGTTCCTTGTCGGTCCCAAATGCGGACGATGAGTTATGTCTGCGATGTGCGACAAATTCGCACTTGTTCCTGTCGTCTGTGTGTCGATACTTCGCTCACGCCGCACAGGCCTGCGATGTCTCCGGGAAGGGGATGCAATGCAGGGCATCCTGACGGTGTCGGTCCGACTCGCATGAGTGGTCCGTGGCCATTCGGCCGAACGCTGACAAAGGCAAACCTGCTGTAAGGCGGGGTCGCAAAACCTCCGGTCCTCGGGAATTTTCTGAGGATAGCGGGGCTGCCGGCAGTCGATAGCTCTACACGGTCAGTCCGGCCTCTGGAGCATCAGCCCGCGCATCCCTCAGTGCTTCTGCCGCGCAACGGCAGGCGCAGATTTGCGTAGTCCCTGCGTCAGTAATGAGACGCGCCCCAGGCGCAATTGCCAGAAAAAATTGGGGCAGACCGACGTGCGCAATCGCCTGGTGCGATCGCGCGAGAGGGACCGCATAAGTGAATCGTTTACTGTCATCCGGAGGCAGGTGCCCAGTCGCCGCCATCCTGTGTCTGGCGCTGTATTTCTGCCAGCCAGCGGTCGCCTCCGCGGCCAATAGAGTGCCGTTCATTTCCGGCAGCCCGGCCACCACGGCGTCTGTTGGGAAGGTCTACTCCTTTCAACCGACCGCATCGGACCCGGACGGCAACAAGCTGACATTCAAGATCAATGTAAAGCCCGCTTGGGCGAGTTTCAGCACCACCACCGGCAGGCTGACGGGTACGCCATCTTCGTCCCAGACCGGGACGTATTCGAACATCATCATCAGCGTCAGCGATGGCATCGCAACCAAAGCGCTACCGGCGTTTGCGATCAAGGTGGCGCAGGCTGCGTCGACTGCGTCATCGGTGACGTTATCGTGGGTGCGCCCAACACAGAATGTCGACGGCACCACACTCACCAACCTGATCGGGTACAAGATCTACTACGGCAAGGTGTCGGGCCAGTACGCGAACTCCGTGTCCGTCGGCAGCCCGAGCATCACGTCGGCCGTAGTCGAAAGCCTGGCACCGGCCACCTGGTATTTCGCAATCAAGGCGGTCACGAGTTCCGGGACTCAAAGCGACTACTCCGCGCAACTCAGCAAGACCGTGCTCTGAGGTGTGTCCCGACACTTGGGCCCCCTGGACGGCAGGTCGCAGGTTCAATCCCGGCCCCGGGGCGCCGGCTTCGCCGACGCCTGGGCTGATACCCTGACGCGTGATGAACATCAGCTGTCGCTGGTCGGTGCTGGTCCTGGGCGCCACCTTCCTGCTCACCCTGCCGGCCCGCGCCGACGAAGCGCTGGAGGAGGTTCTGGTCACCGGCCAGCAACCCGGGCCGGGACTTTGGAAGGTGACTCGCCCCGGCGATCCGCACGCACACGTGCTCTGGATTCTCGGCAATTACAGCCCGTTGCCGAAGAAAATGACGTGGCGCTCGACCGAACTGGTTGCCGTGCTGGCTGTGTCTCAGGCAGTGCTCGCACCCGTGTCGGTCAGTGCCTCCGCGGGACCGCTGGGTGGTATCACCTTGCTGCCTGCGTTGATTGGCGTGCGCCGCAATCCCGGCCACAAGCGCTTGCAGGAGGTCGTGCCTGCCGATCTCTATGCGCGCTGGCTGCCGCTCAAGGCGCGCTACCTGGGCAACGACGACGACGTCGAAGACTGGCGTCCAATCTTCGCCGCGCAGGAGCTGTATCGCGCTGCGCTGAAGAAGAACGACCTGGTACCGTACGACGGTGTCTGGTCCACAGTCGAAAAGCTCGCGCGCAAGGAGCGGGTACCGATCACGGAACCCGGGATCGAACTCAAGGTGGAGAAGGCACGGGCAGCGATCAAGGAGTTCAAGTCGGCCCCGTTCGCCGACGTCGAGTGCTTTGCGCGGACGCTGCAGCGGCTCGAGTCCGACCTCGACCTGATGCGCGAGCGCGCCAATGCGTGGGCTGTCGGTGACGTCGCGCGCTTGAAGAAACTCGCGCCCATCGAGCGCGCAAGCGCGTGTATTGGCGTGATGCTGGAGTCCTCGTTCATGCAGGAACGGGGCTACGGCGACGTGCTCGAGCGCGTCAGGAATGCATGGGTGGCTGCGGCCGAGCGGTCGTTCGCGAGCAATGCATCCACGGTGGCCGTGTTGTCCGTGGACGAGATCCTGAAGCCGAATGGCTACGTCGGCCAGTTGAGAAAGAAGGGCTACGTCGTCGAAGATCCCTGAGCAAGCGATCTGGCTATCGCCTGCCTGATCGCGGCTTCCTGCGCGGCGGGCTGTCATCACGCGCGGGTTCCGTCCTAAACTCCGTCGCAACGGGGCGCAGACAGCCCCGGCTCAGGTAAGGGGGATCGCAAGATGCGGAAAATTCTGGTGGGTTCGTCGCGGGGCATTGCGCATGCGGCATTGCTCGCGCTGCTGCTGGGTCTGACGGGCGCACTGTCGGCGCAACAGGCTGAGGAGGTCGCCGACGAGGCGGACGAGCAGGCGCAGGAGGCCGCAGCAGAGCAAGCCGAAGCAGCCGAGCCTGCCGAAGACGCGGCGATCGCAGTGGACTCCGGCGCTGCCGAGCCGGCTGAGGAAGCGGACCAGGCGGGCGACGATCCCGTAGCTGATGCTGCAGCCGACGACGCGACCGACGATGCGGTCGCTGATACCGGCGACGATGATGCGAACAAAGCTGCAGCCGATGAAGCGGGGGTCGACGATGCAGTCTACGACGCTGTCGCCGAGTCTGCGGACGCGACGCCGGCCGGGACGGTCGTCGCGATCGAGCAGTTCGAAGCCGTCCCGCTCGGCAAGAACGAGCAGTGGGCTCCTCCGGTCAACATTCCGGAGACCGCGCATACCATCCCAATCGATCCCGTCATGAATCCCCCCGGCGAAGAGTGGGTTGCCTACGAACCGGGCGAATACGTCGAGCCTGCACGGCCTGCGGGCCCATCGACCCCAAGGCCAGCCACCACGACCGCGCCCCGGCCGACCGTTCTGATGGAGACGCCGCCCAACCCACGCACCGCCTGGCAGGACATGCCGGTCCTGCGCCGTCAGAAGATCGGTGCGCATCCCGCGGGCGTGCAACCTGGTGCCGCCGCGCGTCCGTCGACGGCGGGCGCCGATGACGACGTGCCCTATTCAACGGGCGGCAAGGCAATCCGCGACTACGGTGCGCCATGGCAGGCGCAGATCTACTATCCCCGCAACAGTCCTGCGTACGCCGAATCACTTAAGACGATCAAGTTGTGGCAGGCGCAGCATTTCTGTGGTGGCACGCTGATAGCAAACGACTGGGTGCTGACCGCCGCTCATTGCATCGATGATGAAATGGTTCGCGCGGGGTACCGCGTGCGGCTGGGTGCGACCGATATTTCAAAAGGCGACGGAATCTCTTACAAGATAGATCGCATCGTGCGGCATACGGGGTACGCCGACGAGCTGCTGCCGAAGATGCCGAACATGTACGCCAACGACATCGCGCTGATCCACATCGTTGCGGATGCGAGCACGGTGGGGAAGCGCGACCCGAAGAAGATTCGTCCCATCCCCGTCGGTGCCAGGCCGGTGAAGGACGGCGAAGCGGTCGCAGCGACGGGCTGGGGCAAGACGGTGGATGTCGCAACGAATGCCGCGAACGCCGAGTTGATGCGCGTCGAGATGCAGGTCATGCCTTCCGAGCGCTGCGCGAAACTACCGGGTTATGGTCCCCAGAAAGTGCATGCCAAGATGCTCTGTGCCGGGGCCCCGCAGAAGTCGACCTGCCGTGGCGACAGTGGGGGTGGGCTGACCCCGGTGACGGGTCCGCCCGAAGTTGTGGGCATCGTCAGCTGGGGCAAAAGGCGTTGCACCGGGGACGACAACCCGGGCGGGTACACGCGTGTCTACAGCTACAGGGGTTGGATCAGGCAGGCAATGGTGCTGCCACCGACAAAGACCTCGTTGCCTTGAACGAGGCGCGCAACTGCAGGACGGCATGACTGCCGCCCTGCGGAGCGCGGGTCGTTTATTGCGGCTTGACCTTGTCGCCGCCGGACTGCGAGGCGTCCTCTGCTGCGGATGCCGCGGCAGCGTCAGCGGCCGAACCAACAGCTGCATCAGCCGGGGCGGCCTCAGCTGGCGCCATTTCCGCCGGTGCCATCTCAGCCGGAGCCGCTTCGGCCGGGGCTGCGGCTGCAGGCTCGGGCGCCGGAGCTGCCGCTTCTTCCTTCTTCGCGCACGCCGCCAGCAGCAGGGCGGCCGCAATGACGGCACTGATCTTGATCGCTTCCTTCATGTCCCTTCCCCAATAGAGTTAAGTGAATGGAAGCCAGGCGTCCCAGTCGCGAGGCTGTGCGGAGACTATTCGAAGCCAATACTCCTCAGCAACCCGGCGAAGCGAGGGTCGTTGCGCAGGGGATCCAGCCATGGGTCATTGCGCGCGTACACGAGCCCTGAATCACCGATGGCACGCGCTTGCTGCAGTCGTTCGATCGCGGCGTCGACCTGACCCCACTGCGACAGGATCTGTGCCTGCTGGTAGCGCAACCGGGCGCCTTCCTGCTCGATCTTGGCAAATGCGTCACGCGCCGATTTCAGTTGGCCGAGCCGGTGCTCGACCACGGCCAGGCCGGTCAGGCCGAAATCACTGGCGGGCTCAGCCAGGTACTCGGTGCGCGCCTCGTCATGGCGGCTGAGCATGAACAGGGCGTCGCCGATCGCCGCATGCGCACGCGACATGCGCGGGTTCATCTGCAGCGCCTGCCGCGCCGGTGGAATCGAAGCCTGATAATTGCGCGCTGCGTATTCAATCGCGCCTGCCGCGCGATGAATGAGGGGATTCAGATTGTCGAGCAACAGTGCCCGCTGGATGGCTGCGGCGGCGTCCTGTTTGCGACCGACGCGCGCGCAGTACTGCGCATACCGCGCAAGCACGGTGGCTTCGCCCGCGCCGAGTTGCCGTGATCGCTCGAACGGCTCGCGCGCGCCGCGGGCATCGAGCCTGCCCTGGAATAAAGTGAATCCGAGCGTCGAGTAGGCGTCGGCGAGTCCGGGAGCAATCTCGATCGCGCGCTGCGCCGACTCGATCGCCGACTCGTATAACTCCTGCAGTTGCCCGGCCTTGCCGTACTGGTTGGCAATGGCAGTCAACGAGCGGGCGCGTGCGGCGTGTGCGGGCGCGTAGTCCGGGTCTGCCGCGATGGCCGCGTCGAACTGCGCGAGCGCTGCACGTTCGGACGCCTCGTCGACGCTCAGGTCATACAGTGCGCGGCCCTTGAGATAGGCGTCGAAAGCCTGGGCACTGCGAGTTCCGCCTTCGGCGGCGAGCGCACCGGCGCTGCCTGCGGGCACCTTCGGGTCGGGCACCATCTCGGCTGCGAGCGCGCTGGCGACGGTACGCGCGATTTCGCTCTGCACGGCGAAGATGTCGTGCAGCGAACGGTCGAAGCTTTGCGACCAGCGGCTGAACCCGGTGTGGCCGTCGATGAGGTCCGCGGTGATGCGCGCGATTTCACCCGACTTCCGGACCGTGCCATCGAGCAGATAACCCACGCCGAGGCGCGACGCGATGGTCACGGCATCCTCGGTGTGGTCGCGGAACTTGGCGGACGACGTCTGGGCCATCACCTGCAGCTTCAGGTTGCGGGCGAGGGTCGAACGCAGTTCCTCGGAAAGACCGTCCGAGAAATAGTCCTGGCTGGTGTCGCCGCTGATGTTCTTGAAAGGCAGCACTGCAACCTTGTTGCTCGTCGATGCGGTTGCGCCGCCACCGGGGCGACCGCTGCGCCACGCGAAGATTCCGACCGCTCCGGCGAGCGCCGTGGCGCTGGTAGCGAGCAGGATCGTGCGCCGCGTCAGGCGGGCAGGTGGCGGGGATTCCGGTGCGTGCAGGCTGCCCTGATATGCAGCAGCGTCAGCCGGCCGACCCGCGACGGCTTTGACGCCGCGCACGATCGTCGCAATCTGCGCTGCGTTGGCATCGCCGTGCCAGCCCAGCAGGTCGACCGAGAGGTACTGTCGGAACCCCAGGGGTGGCATTGTGCCGTCGAGCGAGACCGGCACCAGCTTGCGCATTTCGCGTCCCTGCGAGGCTTCGTCGAGCACCCAATCGGACGAAACCGAGACCTTCGACCAGGCGACGATCACCGCATCGCAGCGGGCGAGGGCCACCTCTACGGACTTCGTGAAGACCGCGCCACCCTCGATCAGCGTGTCCCACCAGACGCTGATGCCTGCCTGTTCGAGCGCGCTGGCGAGCGGGCGAACCCGGTCCTGGTCCGCGTGTGAATAGCTGAGGAATGCCGTCGGGCGCGTTGCTGCACCCTGCATGCCCTCGTCCTCGGACATCGTTCTCAACCCCTCCTGCTGCTCGTGCGCCGAGTCTAGCGCGGAAGGGTGTGGCCCGTGCGGGTCGCAGCCGCACCGGATCGTGACGTCGAGCGGATGCAGGCCTCCTGCGGCTCAGGGAACCAGTGCCAGGAACAGGAACGCGGCGAAGATCACGACCTGCACGGCGCCCTGCATCATGTTAGTGCGGCCGTTGCCGAGTCCGATCGAACACACGCTCAGGCTCAGCACCAGCAGGATCATGTCCTTGGGCGCGAGGCCGAGCACGAGCGGCAGGTCGAGCAGGATTGCGGTCGCGACGACCACCGGGATGGTGAGGCCGATGCTGGCCAGTGCCGAGCCGAACGCGAGGTTCATGCTGGTCTGCAAGCGGTTGTTGAGCGCTGCGCGAATGGCGGACACTCCCTCGGGCAGCAGCACGACGATTGCGATGATGATGCCGACGATGGCGCGCGGAGCGCCTGCCGCGACGACCGCGGCTTCGATCGCAGGTGAAATCAGCTTGGCGAGACCCACGACGGCGACCAGGGCGATGACCAGCAGCACGAAGCTGAACCAGGTCTCACGCGTCGAAGGCGGCGCCGCATGCACCGCTTCGTTCGATGGATCGGTCGTCGGCAGGAAATAGTCGCGATGCCGCACCGTCTGGAAGAAAACGAATGCACACCACACCAGCAGCGAACTCGAGGCCACGAATACGAGTTGTGTCGTCGTGTAACTGGCGCCTGGCGCGCTCACCGTGAACACGGGAAGGATCAGCACCAGCGTCGCCAATGCAGTCAGTGCAGCGAGCGCAGGCCCTGCGCCTTCGATCCGGAACGACTGTTCACGATGTCGCAGGCCGCCGAGCAGCACGCAGATGCCGATGACGCCACTGCTGATGATCATGACCGTGGCATAAATCGTGTCACGGGCAAGGGGTGCTTTTGCCTCGCCACCCGCCATCATCAACGACACGATCAGGGCCACTTCGATCGCGGTGATCGCGAGCGCCAGCACCAGCGTCCCGAACGGTTCGCCGACCCGGTGTGCGATGACTTCGGCGTGATGCACCGCCGAGACCACGGCGGCAAGGAGCATCACGGCGCTTACGGTCGTCAGCAGCGGCCCGCCGGGCAGCCACCATGCGGCCAGCAGCAGGACTCCCGCGGCGACGGGGATGATCTTGGGCCAGAAGGACATGACGGACTCCAGGGCGGGCAGGGCTGCCTGTGGCGGCGGCTTGCTGGTGTTGGATCGATCCGAACTGTAACTCAGCGCTGCTGCTGGCGTGATGAGGCCCGCCGGCGGACGCCGGTTTACTGCCCTGCCCCCCCCGATTTCGATAAACTATCCGGCCATTTTTTCCTGAACCGAATGCCTGGATCCAGACCCCGTCCGGATCCGAACGGGACGTGATGACCGAAGCCAAACCGATGCTGACGGCCACCCCGCTGGCGGCCGGAAACGATGCCTACGTCGAGGCGATGTATGAACGCTATCTCGCGCATCCGGACTCGGTCGACGCCTGCTGGCGTGAATATTTTGCGAGCCTGGGCCCGTCGGACCAGGACGTTGCCCACGGCCCATTGATCGAAGAACTGGCGCGTCGGGCCAAGGTCCCGCGGCGGCCGTTGCCGGCAGGGCCCGTCGCGGCGGGACCCGCGGGCTCGCCTCCGCTCGCCGATTCGGCCGCAGCCAGGCAGGGCGCCGTCTCGCGGCTGATCCAGATCTACGCCAACCGCGGTCACCTGATCGCGGACATCGATCCGCTCGGTCTCACCGTGCGTCCGGTGCCGAAGGTGCTCGGGCTCGACTATCTCGGACTCACCGCGTCTGACCTCGACACCGAGTTCCTGACGGGCAGCCGCAACGGGGCGATCAAGCCACGGCTCAAGCTGCGCGACATCATCGCGCAACTGCAGCACATCTACTGCGGCACCATCGGTGCCGAATTCGCGCACGTATCTGATGAAACCGAGCGCCTCTGGCTGCAGGATCGCTTCCAGGTCGGCCGCATGCACCAGGCGCTGCCCGCCGGATCGCGCCAGGCAATCCTGCGTCACCTGACGATGGCCGAAGGTCTCGAGCGCTACCTCGCAACGCGCTATCCCGCGCAGAAGCGGTTCTCGCTCGAAGGCGGCGACAGCCTGATCCCGCTGCTCGAGGAAGTCCTCCAGAGTGGCGGTTCGAGCGGAGTCGAGGACATCGTCTTCGGCATGGCGCATCGCGGCCGGCTCAACGTGCTGGTCAATGTCCTCGGCAAGTCACCCGAGGCGCTGTTCTCGGAGTTCGAGGGCAAGTACGACCTCAAGCAGCTCAAGGGCTCGGGCGACGTCAAGTACCACAAGGGCTTCTCGTGCGACGTGAAGACGCCGTCAGGCAATGTTCACGTCGCGCTTGCGTTCAACCCGTCGCACCTCGAGGTGGTGAACGCGGTCGTCGAAGGCTCGGTGCGCGCACGTCAGGAGCGGCGCGGCGACGAGCGCGGCGACAAGGTAATGGCCGTGCTGATCCATGGCGATTCGGCATTCGCCGGCCAGGGCGTGATCCAGGAAACCCTGCAGATGTCGCAGGCCCGTGCCTTCTACACGGGCGGCACGCTGCACCTGATCGTCAACAACCAGGTCGGCTTCACCACGCACGATCCGCGCGACACGCGGTCGACGCTCTATTGCAGCGACGTCGCGAAGATGATCGAAGCGCCGATCCTGCACGTGAATGGCGACGATCCCGAAGCAGTGGTATTCGCGGCGCGCTTTGCCGTCGATTACCGCATGAAGTTCCACAAGGACGTCGTCATCGATCTCGTCTGCTATCGCCGGCTCGGGCACAACGAGGCTGACGAGCCAGCGGCGACGCAGCCGGTCATGTACGCAACGATCCGCAAGAAGCCGACCACGCGGCAGCTTTATGCCGACAAGCTTGCGGCCGCAGGCGTGATCTCCGCGGGTGATGCGGACGCGCTCGTCGAGCAGTATCGTCGCGGCCTCGACGAAGGCAAGCCGCAGACGAAGAACGTGCTCGGTCTCATCGGCAACAAGCACACCGTGGACTGGACCAAGTACCACGACGTCGACTGGTTCGAGGAAATCCGTTCCGGTGTGAAGCCAGCCCTGTTGAGAGACCTTGCGGCCAGGGTCACGACGTTCCCCGAAGGCTTCACGCTGCATCGCCAGGTGCAGAAGATTGTCGATGACCGGCGCAAGATGGCGGCGGGCCAGCTGATGGTGGACTGGGGCTTCGCCGAGACGCTCGCCTACGCGAGCCTGCTCGAGGAAGGCTACGAGGTTCGCCTCACGGGCCAGGACAGCGGCCGCGGCACGTTCTTCCATCGGCACGCGGTGGGTCACGACCAGGGCACGGGGGCGACCCACATCCCGCTCAAGCACCTGAAGCCCGGGCAGCCGCGCTTCCGCGTGACCGATTCGCTGCTGTCGGAGGAAGCCGTGCTCGGTTTCGAATACGGTTACTCGATCACCGATCCCAATTGCCTCGTCATCTGGGAAGGTCAGTTCGGCGACTTCGCGAACGGCGCGCAGGTGATCATCGACCAGTTCATTTCGTCGGGCGAAGCGAAGTGGGGCCGTTACTGCGGGCTCACGCTGTTCCTGCCGCATGGCTACGAAGGGCAGGGTCCCGAGCACTCGTCGGCCCGGCTCGAACGCTTCCTGCAGCTCTGCGCCGAGAACAACATGCAGGTGTGCGTGCCGTCCACTCCCGCGCAGATGTTCCACATGCTGCGCCGGCAGATGGTGCGTTCGTTCCGCAAGCCGCTCATCGTCATGACGCCGAAGAGCCTGCTGCGGCACAAGCTGTCGGTGTCGGCGTTCGACGAACTCACCAAGGGTGCGTTCCAGTGCGTCGTAAACGAGATTGACGAGCTGCCGCCCCAGGACGTGACGCGCGTGGTGTTCTGCTCCGGCAAGGTCTACTTCGACCTGCTCGAGGCGCGCCGCGCCGACGAAGCCCGCAACGTCGCGATCGTGCGCATCGAGCAGCTCTATCCGTTTCCCGCCGAAGATTACGCCGCGGCGCTCGCGCATTACCCGAACGCGCGCGAGATCGTCTGGTGCCAGGAGGAGCCACAGAACCAGGGTGCGTGGTACCAGATCCGCCACCGGCTGCAGGATTCGCTCAAGGGTAACCAGGAACTGCTGTACTCGGGCCGCCGCCCGGCCGCCGCGCCGGCCACCGGTATCCCGCAGCTGCATTCGACGGAGCAGCACGGCCTCGTTGCCGCGGCGATCACCGCCCCCACGCAAGTACAGCCCACGAGCGCAACCACACGTCTGCGCGCCTCGGCCAGCACCAGGAAGAAGTCATGAGCACGATCGAAGTCCGCGTCCCGCAACTGCCCGAGTCGGTGGCCGACGCCACGCTCGTCGCGTGGCGCAAGCAGCCCGGCGATGCCGTCAACCGCGACGAGAACCTGGTCGACCTCGAGACGGACAAGGTCGTCCTGGAAGTCCCGGCGCCGGTGAGCGGCGTACTCAGGGAAGTCAGGGTACAGAACGGTACGACAGTCACGGGCGGGCAGATTCTGGGCGTGATCGAGGAGGGCGCCGTTGCCCTTGCCGCTCCGGCGCAGGGCGCCACCTCTTCCGCGGCCGCGGGTGAGGTCAAGAAAGAATCCGACAAGCTCGCGCCTTCGGTTCGCCGTCTCGTCGAAGAACACAAGCTCGCGCCGGCCGACATCGCAGGCTCGGGTCGCGATGGCCGCATCACCAAGGGCGACGTGCTGACTCACCTCGCCGACAAGAGTGCGGCGCCCGTTGCCGCCCCCGCGCTCGCACCGGCCGCGAAGCCTGCGGCAGCGCCGGCGTCTGCGCTGCCCGCGGGTGAGCGAGGCGAGCGCCGAGTGCCCATGACGCGGTTACGTGCGCGCATCGCGGAACGCCTGCTCCAGGCGCAGTCGACGGCAGCGATGCTGACGACGTTCAATGAGGTCGACCTGAAGGCCATCAACGAGCTGCGCGCGCGTTACAAGGACAAGTTCGAGAAGGAACACGGCGCGCGACTCGGCTTCATGTCGTTCTTCGTCAAGGCGTGCGTCGAGGCGCTCAAGCGCTTCCCGGCCGTCAATGCGTCGGTCGACGGCAACGACATCGTCTATCACGAGTTCTACGACGTGGGGGTCGCCGTTTCGACGGAGCGCGGACTCATCGTGCCGGTGCTGCGCAATGCGGACCAGATGGGTTTCGGCGAGATCGAGAAGTCGGTCGTCGGGTACGCGACGCGCGCCCGCGAAGGCCAGCTGACGCTCGAAGAACTCACCGGCGGCACGTTCACGATCACCAATGGCGGTGTGTTCGGCTCACTGCTGTCGACCCCGATCCTCAACCTGCCGCAGAGCGCGATCCTCGGCATGCACAAGATTCAGGAGCGCCCCGTCGTCGTCGACGGCCAGATCATCGTGCGGCCGATGATGTACCTTGCGCTCTCCTACGATCACCGGCTCATCGATGGCAAGGAAGCCGTGCAGTTCCTGGTGTCGGTGAAGGAGTCGCTGGAAGATCCCTCACGCTTGCTGCTGCAGATCTAATTCGGAGTTCGCATGTCTGAGTCATACGATGTCGTCGTGATCGGCGCCGGCCCTGCCGGCTATCCCTGCGCGATCCGCGCTGCGCAGAACAAGCTCAAGGTCGCCTGCATCGACGAGTGGAAGAACTACGACGGCACCTATGCATTCGGCGGCACCTGCCTGAACGCCGGCTGCATTCCGTCGAAGGCGCTGCTCGAATCGTCCGAGCTGTATCACCGCGCGCAATCGGAATTCTCGGCGCACGGCATTTCCGCGACCGGTCTCGCATTCGACGTCGTCACGATGCAGAAGCGCAAGGCGGGCATCGTCAAGGCTTCCACGCAGGGCATCACCGGCCTGTTCAAGGCCGCGGGCGTCACGGCGCTGCAGGGCCACGGC
>JAPLSF010000354.1 GCA_026398785.1 Pseudomonadota bacterium
CCTCAAGCAGAACGTCCGCGGCGCCGACCAGGTGACCTTCAGCGTCCACTGCCACAACGACCTCGGCATGGCGGTGGCCAACAGCCTCGCCGCCATCCGCGGCGGCGCGCGCCAGGTGGAATGCACGATCAACGGCATCGGCGAACGTGCGGGCAATGCCTCGCTCGAAGAAATCACGATGGCGCTCAAGGTGCGCGAAGGCATCTACGGCCTGCACACGGGCATCGACACCAAACGCCTGTTCCCGACGAGCCGCCTGCTTTCGAGCATCACGGGCATGCCGATCCCCCGCAACAAGGCGGTGGTGGGCGAGAATGCGTTCGCGCACGAATCCGGTATCCACCAGCACGGCATGCTGAAGCACCACTCGACCTACGAGATCATGCGACCGCACGACGTGGGCATGTCCCGCACCAACCTCGTGCTCGGCAAGCACAGCGGTCGCGCGGCCCTGCGCGAGCGCATCAAGGAACTCGGCTTCGAGCTGTCCGACGCCGAACTCGCGCGGGTGTTCGACGACTTCAAGGCGCTGGCCGACAAGAAGAAGGAACTCTTCGACGGCGACATCGAAGCGCTCGTGCTCAAAGCAGAGATCGGCCACGACGGCGGCCCATGGCAGCTCGAGAATCTGCACGTCGTCAGCGACTCGACGCGCTTCGCAACGGGCCGCGTGGTGCTGCGCCATGTCGACGGCCGCATCGTCACGCAGGAATCGTCCGGCGACGGCCCGGTCGACGCCGCGCTCAAGGCCATCGAGCAGGCGACGGGCGTGTTCCTGAAGCTGCGCAAGTTCGAGGTGCGCAGCGTGTCGAGCGGTGAGGACGCCCAGGGCGAAGCCGTCGTCACCTGCGAATACAACGGGCGCAGCTACCGCGGCACCAGCGTCACGACCGACATCGTCGAGTCTGGCGTGCGGGCCTTCATCGAGGTGATCAACGCCATCGAATCCTCGCGCCGCCGCGGCGCCGACCAGCACGAGACGTCGCCGCCCGCCGCGGCCGTCTGAAGCGACCGACCGGAGCCGGAATGACTGCGCAGAGCCTGTTCGAAAAAGTGTGGCAACGGCACGTCGTCGTGCCCGAGACGGCCGACACGCCCGCGATCCTGTACGTCGACCTGCACCTGACGCACGAGGTCACCTCCCCCCAGGCGTTCGACGTCCTGCGGGCCCGCAAGCTCAAGGTCCGCCGGCTCGACCGCACGCTCGCGACGATGGACCACTCGACGCCAACGGACACGGCGCAGATCTTCGGCGGCCTGCCGATCAAGCTCGAGTCGGCAGCCAAGCAGGTGCGCCAGCTCGAAGTGAACTGCGCCGAGTTCGGCGTGAACCTGATCGGGCTGCAGGACTCGCGCCGCGGCATCGTGCACATCATCGGGCCCGAACAGGGTGCCACGCAGCCCGGCAAGACCATCGTCTGCGGTGACAGCCACACCAGCACGCATGGCGCGTTCGGTGCCCTCGCCTTCGGCATCGGCACCACGGAAGTCGGTTACGTGCTGGCCACGCAGTGCCTGCTGCAGCGCCGGCCCAGGACGCTCGAGATCGTCGTGAACGGCCGGCTGCCCGCTGGCGTGTCGGCCAAGGACGTCGTGCTCGCCGTCATCGGCAAGATCGGCGTCAACGGTGGCACGGGCCACGTCATCGAATTCCGCGGCGCCGCCATCGATGCGATGTCGATGGACGAGCGCATGACGGTCTGCAACATGTCGATCGAGGCCGGCGCACGCGCGGGCATGATCGCGCCGGATGCGACGACCTGCGAGTATCTGCAGGGCCGCCCCTTCGCACCGACGGGCGCGGACTGGGACCAGGCCGTGGCCGACTGGAACACGCTGCACAGCGATGCGGGTGCGACGTTCGACAAGTCCGTGACGTTCGACGCCAGCACGCTCGAGCCGATGATCACGTTCGGCACCAACCCGGGCATGGTCACCACGATCGGCGGCAACGTGCCGGAACGCCCGGGCGAC
>JAPLSF010000408.1 GCA_026398785.1 Pseudomonadota bacterium
GTCCATCTGGTGATTGCCGTCCACGATGTTCTTGTACATCTTGGTGCGGCCGGTCACGTCGTCGGACTTGACGGTCAGCATCTCCTGCAGCGTGTAGGAAGCGCCGTAGGCCTCGAGCGCCCACACTTCCATCTCGCCGAACCGCTGGCCGCCGAACTGCGCCTTGCCGCCGAGCGGCTGCTGCGTGACCAGGCTGTAAGGGCCCGTGGAACGCGCGTGCATCTTGTCGTCGACCAGGTGGTTGAGCTTCAGCATGTACATGTAGCCGACCGTGACGTCGCGCTCGAAGCGCTCGCCGGTGCGACCGTCGTACAGCGTCGTCTGGCCGCTCTCGGGGAGGTCGGCGAGCCGCAGCATGTACTTGATCTCGCTTTCCGCCGCGCCGTCGAATACGGGCGTCGCCATCGGCACGCCGCGTCGCAGGTTCTGGCCGAGCGCGATGACTTCGTCGTCGTTCAGCGAGTCGAGGTCCTCGTGCTTGCCGCCGCTCTTGTTGTAGATGGCGTCGAGCAGCGTGCGCACCTCGCCGGCCTGGCGGCCCGCGTCGAGCATGTTGCCGATCTTGATACCCAGGCCCTTTGCGGCCCAGCCCAGGTGCGTCTCGAGGATCTGGCCGATGTTCATGCGCGAAGGCACGCCCAGCGGGTTCAGCACGATGTCGACCGGCGTGCCGTCCGCAGCGAACGGCATGTCTTCGACCGGAACGATCGTCGAGATGACGCCCTTGTTGCCGTGACGGCCGGCCATCTTGTCGCCCGGCTGCACGCGGCGCTTCACCGCGAGGTAGACCTTGACCATCTTGAGCACGCCAGGGGCGAGGTCGTCGCCCTGCGTGATCTTCTGGCGCTTCTCCTCGAGACGACGCTCGAACTCCTTGCGCTGCTCACGCATGCGCTCGGCGGTGAGCTCGAGGCTCGTGTTGGCGTCTTCATCCTCCAGCCGCACTTCCAGCCAGTGCTCGCGCGGCAGGTCGGCAAGGTAGTCGGCGGTGACCTTGGCTCCCGGCTTCAGCTTGCGCGGGCCGCCGGTGGCGACCTTGCCGATCACCAGCGACTGCACGCGCGAGAAGAGATCCTCCTCGAGGATGCGCTGCTGGTCGGCGAGATCCTTGCGGACCTTCTCGATCTCCGACTTCTCGATCGAGAGCGCGCGACTGTCCTTCTCGACGCCGTCACGCGTGAACACGCGCACGTCGATCACCGTGCCGTCCATGCCCGGGGGCACGCGCAGCGAGGTGTCCTTCACGTCCGACGCCTTCTCGCCGAAGATCGCGCGCAGCAGCTTCTCTTCCGGCGTGAGCTGCGTCTCGCCCTTCGGCGTGACCTTGCCCACGAGGATGTCGCCCGCCTTGACCTCGGCGCCGATGAAGGCAATGCCGGCCTCATCGAGCTTCGCCAGCGCGGATTCGCCGACGTTCGGGATGTCCGCGGTGATTTCCTCGGGCCCGAGCTTGGTGTCGCGCGCGACGCAGGTGAGTTCCTCGATGTGGATCGTCGTGAAGCGGTCTTCCTGGACGACGCGCTCCGAGATCAGGATCGAGTCCTCGAAGTTGTAGCCGTTCCACGGCATGAACGCGACCAGCAGGTTCTGGCCGAGCGCGAGCTCGCCCAGGTCCGTGGACGGGCCGTCGGCCAGCACGTCGCCGCGCGCGATCGCGTCACCGGCATGCACCAGCGGCCGCTGGTTGATGCAGGTGTTCTGGTTCGAGCGCGTGTACTTCGTCAGGTTGTAGATGTCGACGCCCGGCTCGCCCGCGGTCGTCTCCGCGTCGTTGACGCGGACCACGATGCGCGATGCGTCGACCGAGTCGACCACGCCGCCGCGGCGCGCTATGACCGTGACGCCCGAGTCGATCGCGACCGGGCGCTCCATGCCGGTGCCGACGAGCGGCGTCTCGGAACGGAGCGTCGGCACGGCCTGGCGCTGCATGTTCGAGCCCATCAACGCGCGGTTAGCGTCGTCGTGCTCGAGGAACGGGATCAGCGAGGCGGCGACCGAGACGATCTGCTTCGGCGACACGTCCATGAACTGGAGCTTGTTGGTCGTCGAGAGCATGAACTCGTTCTGGTACCGGCTCGAGACCAGATCGTCGGTGAACTCGCCCTTCTTGTTCAGCGTCGCGTTCGCCTGCGCGATCACGTACTGGGCCTCGTCGATGGCCGAGAGGTACACGATGTCGTCGGTGACGCGGCCGTTCGCGACCTTGCGGTACGGCGTCTCGAGGAAGCCGTAGTCGTTGGTGCGGGCGTAGACCGAGAGCGAGTTGATCAGGCCGATGTTCGG
>JAPLSF010000043.1 GCA_026398785.1 Pseudomonadota bacterium
TGATGATCTACTCGCCGAAGCACATCGCGCCGCGCCAGGTCGACACGCTGATGACGCAGATCGACATCGCGCCGACCGTGCTCGGCCTGCTGGGGATGCAGTACGAGGCGCCGTTCTTCGGCATCGACGCGCTGCGCGAGCGACCTGACCACACGCGCATTGCGCTCTTCAGTCACAACCACGACGTGGCGATCCTGCGTGACAACCAGCTCGTGGTGTTCGGTCTCGGCAAGACCCACCAGTCACTGACGTACGACCCGGTGGCGAAGACCTTCAAGCCGCGCGCGGACGACGCGGCGCTGCGGGCGCTGGGCGTCGCGTACTTCCAGACCGCGGCCGACCTGTTCAAGACGAACCGCTACAACTGATTTAAGCTTCCCGCCTTCGGGCATCCGGGGCCCGGGGACCGAGGGAGTTCGTTCATGGTTGGTGACGTGCCACCGCAGGCCATTGCGTCCGACCCGGTAGTGGTCGTGGTGGCGACACGCATCGTCGAGGATCGCAGCCGCCTGTCTTCATCAACGTCCGTCGTGAGCGGCGAAGACCTGCGCAATCGCGGCGCCACTGACCTGCGGTCGGCCCTGGCTCTGGTCGCCGGTGTCGACATCGCACCGGGCGGTGATGGCGGTCCGGCCGCAGCCGTGCCCGAGATGTGGGGCTTTCGTGAGTTCGACGCATTCCTGCTCGTCGTGGACGGCGTGCCGTGGGGTGGAGCGTTCAACCCTGATACCGTCACCCTCAGCCTGCAGGACGTAGAGCGCATCGAGATCCTGCGCGGCGCGGCGCCGGTCATGTACGGCGCGACCTCGTTCGTGGGCGTGATCCACGTCGTGCATCGCGCACCCGGGTCGGGCGGAACGCGCTTCAGCGGCTCGGTCGGCACCGAATCAAGCGTGGCGGGCAGCGCATCGTTCGACCTGCCGGGGCCCACGGGTTTCGAATCCCGCATCACGCTCGACGCCGATCAACATGGGCTCTCCGACGACCGGGCCGATTTCCAGCGCGCGCACGTCGGGTGGCGCAACGAGGGCGAGGTGGCCGACGGCAAGCTGCGGCTGACCCTCGATGCGACCGCCGTCGAGCAGTCGCCGGTCAGCCCGGTGCCGCGCCAGGGCCGCGTCCTGTCGCCGCTCGTGCCGCTCGACGCAAACTACAACCCGCGCGGCGCTTACATCGACCCGACGCGCGTGGCGTTGACTGTAGAGTTCACCCAGCCGCAGTCGTACGGCGCGTGGTCGACACTGGCTTCCTATGCACACACCGGGACGAAGGCGGAGCGCGGGTTCGTGACCGCCGTGGCGCAACCCACGTTCGACGCGCAGGGCTTCCGCACTCGCACGACGCAGGACGATGTGTACCTCGACGCGCACGCGCAGATCACCAGCGTGGAGCAGTTCGAATTCGTCGTTGGCGCGGACTACCTGTTCGGCGATGGGTCGATCAACGGCGGCGACTACGACTACACGGTCGCGGCCAACGGCTCGGGCGCGCCGCAGGCCGGCAGCGTGCCGCTCAACAGCGACGTGGGTATCGACGTTACCCGTCATCTCGGCGGCCTGTATGGCTATGCGGCGTGGCAGGCGACCGAGCGACTGAGGCTCGACGCGGGACTGCGTTTGAACCTGGTCAACGAATCCCGCGACACACGAGCGGAAGAATTCGGTGCGGGCGTCGAGCAGGGTTCCGATCAGCGCGGCACGAATCGGCTTAGCGGCAGCGCGGGAGCGATATTCACCGCGTGGACGGACGGCGTTGACGACTTGAAGCTGTTCGCTGGTTATCGCAACACGTTCAAGCCGGCGGCCGTCGATTTCGGCCTCGATGCCGAGCCTGAGATCCTCGAGCCCGAAACGGGGGAGAGCATCGAAGTTGGTGCCCGCGGCGCATTTGCCGGTGGGCGCTTCGAATTCGAGATCGACCTGTTCCAGATGGATCTGGCAAACCTCGTGCTGCCGAGCAGTTCGAACGGGTTGCCATCGCTCGAGAATGCGGGAGCAGAGCGGTTCCGCGGCATCGAGACGGAGTTGCGCGCGCACGTTACGGACGACCTGATGCTGCGGGCAGCCTGGAGCCTGCACGACGCGCGGTTCCTCGACTACGTGCGTGACTTCGATGGCGTGCCGACGCAGCTCGACGGCAATCGCCAGGAAATGACGCCGCGTGACCTCGGTGCCTTCGGCGCGGTGTGGACTCCGCCGTCCGGCTTCGTTGCACGTGCAGACGTGCGTTACACCGGCGCGCGCTACCTGAATAAACGCAACACGGCGCTCGCACCAGGCTTCACCAGCTGGTCCGCGGGCATTGGCTGGCGCACGCCGCGCTGGGAAGTGCGTCTCGACGGCGAGAATCTTTCGGACCAGCGCGATCCGGTCGCTGAAAGTGAGCTTGCGGATGCGAGCTACTACCGGCTCGAAGGACGGCGCGTCTGGCTGAGCTGCACGTGGAGCGAATGACGTTCTTTCCGCGATGGCTTCTTTGGGTGCCGGCGCTTATCGTGGCCCGGCTTGCGTTCGATCGAACCGACTTTTCACCACGGGAGTGAGCGACATGGGCAAGGGCATGGATCGAAAGAAGGAAACGAAAAAGAAGCCGGCGAAGTCGAAGGAAGAGAAGCGCGCCGAGAAGAAGGCCAAGAAGGCCTGACTGGAGCCCTCGGGGTGTGACGGTTGTCCGGACCCGATCACCCCGCCGGCGCACCGGGCGGGATCACCGGCCCGGTTTGCGCTTCGGCCCGGTTGGGCGCCGCGGTGCTGCGGTCGGCACGCGTGGCAATCCCGTGTGCTGGGTGCGAAACGGCGGCGCCAGCTTCGCCTTGGCGGCCGGCTGCGATCGCGTCGACGCTGTCGGGGTCTTGCCGGGCTTGCGGTGACCTTCGTGGGCACGGCCGGTGCCGATCGGCTGGTACGTCGGCACCAGCTGGTTGCGGCCATTGCCGATCAGGTCGGAGCGTCCCATCTGCCGCAGCGCTTCGCGCAGCAGCGGCCAGTTGTTTGGATCGTGATAGCGCAGGAACGCCTTGTGCAGCCTGCGCTGGCGCGTGCCCTTCGGGATGACGACGTCTTCCGAGGTGCGCGTCACCTTGTGCAACGGATTCTTGCCCGAGTGGTACATCGCGGTGGCGGTTGCCATCGGCGAGGGCAGGAATGCCTGCACCTGGTCGGCACGGAAGCCGTTGCGTTTCAGCCAGAGCGCGAGTTCGAGCATGTCGTCGTCGCGCGTACCCGGGTGCGCCGCGATGAAGTACGGAATCAGGTACTGCTCCTTGCCCGCTTCCTTCGAGAACCTGTCAAAGAGTTCCTTGAAGCGGTCATAGGTGCCGACACCCGGCTTCATCATCTTCGAGAGCGGTCCTTCGCCGATCGCTTCCGGCGCGATCTTCAGGTAGCCGCCGACATGGTGCTGCGCCAGTTCCTTCACGTACTCGGGTGATTCGATCGCCAGGTCGTAGCGCACACCCGACGCGATCAGCACTTTCTTCACTCCCTTCAGCTCGCGGGCGCGTCGGTACAGCTTGATCAGTGGCGAGTGATCGGTGTTCAGGTTCGGGCAGATGCCCGGGAACACGCACGACGGCTTGCGGCACGCGGCTTCGATCTCGCGCGACTTGCACGCGACGCGGTACATGTTGGCCGTCGGGCCACCCAGGTCCGAAATCACGCCGGTGAAGCCGGGTACGGTGTCGCGAATCGTCTCGATCTCGCGGATCACGGAGTCCTCGGAGCGGTTCTGGATGATGCGGCCTTCGTGCTCGGTGATCGAACAGAAAGTGCAGCCGCCAAAGCAGCCGCGCTGGATCGAGATCGAGAAGCGGATCATCTCGTACGCGGGTATCTTCGCATCGCCGTAGAACGGGTGCGGAACGCGCTGGTACGGCAGCTCGTACACAGCATCCATCTCTTTGGTAGTAAGCGGGATCGGCGGCGGGTTCAGCCACACGTCCGTGTCGCCGTGGCGCTGCACGAGAGCGCGCGCGTTACCGGGATTCGCCTCGAGATGCAGGATGCGCGAGGCGTGCGCGTACAGGATGGGATCGTCCGCCACCGCTTCGTACGACGGCATTCGGATGACGCTGTGCTCGCGGTCGGCGCTCGTCGTCGTCCTCCGGTGAAACTTCAAGATCGTTTCGTTCTTGCCGACCGCGACGTCACCGCGACTGTTTGAGTTGCCAGCGGCGCCAGTTCCGGGTCCGGAGTCTGTGCGGAAGGCCGTCCGCGCCATGGACGGCGCGGCCGGAGCCCCCAGGGACGGGTTTACGGCGTCCTTCCGCACAGACTCCGGACCCGGGACTGAAGCGCCGCCAAAACCTTCCATCGCATACGGATCGACCGGCGGCGCCAGCGGCCCTGGCGTGTCGATCGTCGTCGAATCGATTTCCGCCCAGCCTTGCGGCAGCGCCTTGCGCGCGAACGCGGTGCCGCGCAGGTCGTCGATCTCTTCGATCTTCTTTCCGGCCGCGAGCCGGTGCGCGATCTCGCAGATCTGCCGTTCGGCGTTGCCGAACACGAGCAGGTCGGCCTTGGCATCGAGCAGGACCGAACGGCGCACCTTCTCCGACCAGTAGTCGAAGTGCGCAATGCGGCGCAGCGAGGCCTCGATGCCGCCGATCACGATCGGCACGTCCTTCGCGGCTTCGCGGCAACGCTGCGAGTAAACGATTACGCAGCGATCGGGTCGCGCGCCGCCCGCGCCATGTGGGGTGTATGCGTCATCCGTGCGGATGCGGCGATCCGCGGTGTAGCGGTTCACCATCGAATCCATGTTGCCGCCGGTAATGCCGAAGAACAGGTTCGGCTGGCCGAGCTTCATGAAGTCGCGCGTCGACTGCCAGTCGGGCTGGGCAATGATGCCGACGCGGAACCCCTGCGCCTCGAGCAGGCGGCCAACGATGGCCATGCCGAAACTCGGGTGGTCGACGTAGGCATCGCCCGTGACCAGGATGACGTCGCACGAATCCCAGCCGAGCGAGTCCATCTCCGCCTTCGACATTGGCAGGAACGGCGCAGCACCGAAGCGGTGCGCCCAGTGCTTGCGATAGGAGAAGAGTTCGCGGGCGTTGGTTTGCATGAGGCGTGAAGTCTAGACGGCTTGGAGCCACTCCTGAATGGTACCGGAACGGTACCATTACGCTCATGTTCAACCTGGCCGTGAAGAACATATCGGCCACGCGGCCATGCGGCCAACACGGCTCGATCTGAGCGAACGACGCGTGGGTGAGCTCCATGCGCGCCGTTGATCAAGTAGCGTGAACCGGTCCTAGACGACCTGCTCCGCGGTTGCCGCCCGCTCATCGTCGAGCGATTCTGCCCGGCGTGCAACTTCTGCCACGGCACCTTGAACCAATGGGCTGTACAGCGGCAGGTGGGCGTACCAGTACAAGAGCCCCCAGAACCCGGCCGGGTGCCAGTAGGCACAGAGTTCCACCACGCGCCGGTCGCCGCGCTCCCGGATGTTGAACTCTTGCAGGCCCGAGCCGGGCGCGCGCATCAGCATCGACAGCGTCAGCCGCTCGTTGGGCTGCATGCCGAGCACGCGCCAGCCGTCCACCACGTCGCCCATGCGCAGCGTGTCGGGATCGCGCCGGCCGGTGCGGAAGCTCGGGCCACCAATCAGCCAGTCGAACGCGCGTCGCAGCCACCACAGGGCACGATACGAAAAGAAGTCGCCATCCTCGCCGAACTGCTGCAGCACCTTGAACAGTGCCTCGCGGGAAGCGCGGGTCTCGTATTCGCCGCAGAATTTCTTGGCGTAGAACGAGTAGCGCGGGTTCCAGTCGCGGCAGACGATTGACCCCTCGACCCAGCGTGCGGGCATCTCGTGGTTCTTCTCGGCCTGCAGCGTCACGGCCACGGACTCGCGGAAGGTGAGCAAGCGCTGCGGTACGCGCTCGCGCATCTCGCGGCCTTCGCCGATGTAGTCGTGCGCGAGTCCCTCGACCAGCGACATGGCCGTGGTTGGTGGGACGGACGTGACGAAATACAGCCAGTAGCTGGAGAGCTTCGGCGTGAGGACAGGCACGGGAATCACGATCGGCTTCTTGCCGACGAACTCCCCGTAAATTTCCATGATCTCCTGGTAGGTGAGCACATCGGGCCCGGCAAGCTCGAGAATCCGGTTGCCTTCGAACGGCAGGTTCGCGGCACCGATCATGTAGGTCAGCACGTTCTCGAGGGCGATCGGCGTCGAGTGCCGCCGCACCCACTTCGGCGTGATCATGACCGGCAGGTGGTTGACGAGGTCGCGGATGACCTCAAAGGCCGCCGAGCCGGGCCCGACGATCATCGCCGCCTGCAGCTCGATGACCTGGATCGAACCCTCGCGGAGTGCGTCGCCGACGACTGCCCGGCCCTCCATGTGCCGGGAGAGCTTCTCCTTCGGCATGATGCCGCCCAGGTAGACGATGCGTCGCACCCCCGCGGCCTCGCACGCTTTCCGTGCGTTCTCGGCCGCCCGACGCTCGACTGGCACGAAGTCGCCGCCGCTCCACATCATGTGCACCAGGTAGTAGACGACATCCGCGCCTGCGAGCACGGGGCCGAGCGTCTCGGGCTGCAACACGTCTGCCGACCAGCACTCGACGCCCGGCCATTCGCGGGCCTCGAGCACGGCGGCGCTGCGCGCGACCGCACGCACATGCCAGCCGTGGGCGGCCAGCGCCGGCGCCAGATTCGAACCCATGTAGCCACTCGCACCGAGGACTACGGCGATCGGTCCGCGTGAGGATCGCGAGGGGCTGGAATGGGTGCCGTCCGTGGCAACTGCCTGTGGATGCTTCATTGCGTTCTTCACGAGCGTCGTTGGTCGTCGATCCGCACCGCTGCAATGCGTTCACTGCAGAGCGCCAATTACAACACGTGGACTGATGCTCGAGTATTGGGGACAGCCGCTGAGCTTTCGTTCACAGCGAGCGATCGTGGACCGTCAGATCCGAGGCTCGACCTGGCGCTCCGACGGTACGACTGCGCTGGCACGCAGCGATGAGGCTGACGTTCGACATCTCCGAGCAGTGGTTCGATCGACCGGCGCGGCAACGTCAAGCTGCGTGCCAGAGGTCTGGACGCCAACCAGTTCTTGTCGATCGAGGGCGTGAGGAGCAAGATCTGTGCGTTACATGTCCGGCACAACCAAGGAGACGATGGATGACACGTACTGCAACCCCGCCCGCCGATGCTTTGGTCGCTTCACTCAGGGCGATTGCCGACCATAGCTTCGACTCGATCATGATCACCAGTGCCGGCAAGGGATCGCCGATTCTCTACGTCAACGAAGCATTCACTGCCCTGACCGGCTACAGCGCCAGGAGCGTGATCGGAAAATCGCCGGTGCTGCTGCAGGGTCCGGCGACCGAAAGAGCCCCCCTCGATGCACTGCGTCGTTGCATGGATAAAGGCAAGGTTTTCGAAGGTCACGCCATCAACTACGACAGCAAGAAAAGACCCTTCGTCATGCATTGGCGCGTCGTACCCGTCAAGCTGGCGAAAGGAAAGCCCGCCGAGTATTACATCGCCATTCAGCGCAGGGGCAACTCGGGGTGAGAGGCCTCAGGTCGTTGGGTCTGCGTGCTTTGCTGCCGCTTGCCACCTTTCTCATGTAACAGCACCCGGTTGACCGCGCCGACCCGCACGAACTTGTAGACCATCAAGGCAATCAGCGCCCCGCCTTCATCCGTTAGTCATGGTGCAAGTTGTGCGCCGCATCGCAATTGGTCATCCCGCATGCAACCTGCAACCTCCCTGCAGCATCCAACCCTCAGGATGTGCGTCGCGCCACACCGGCGCCGCAAGGAGACTCGCCATGGAAATCGCAGGACTCGTGATGCTCGTTTCGATCGTTCTGTACTTGCTGCAACAGGTCGGTGACCTGACGGCATGATCCGATGATCGAGAGGGCAAGATTCCGCATGCCGTCTCCCATCGACACTTCGAGAATCCGTGCATTGACCCTGCAACCGCTGCATGGTCCAGTCGTTCGTCGATTCCCGGATGACCCAATGCATTCCAGAGTGCGAACGCGACTGCTCGCTGCCTCCGTGCTGCTGCTGACACTCGGTGTCAGCAGCGCAGACGTCCCGACCGCCGAGCAGGACTGCAGGAACCGGAACGCGGCACTCTGCGAGACCGCCGGCGTTGAATTCGTGGTCGATGGACCGTGCCCGGCCACGGCGCGGACGATCCGTCCCCCGGGTGTCGAGAATTGCGACGCCGCAGCTGCGCAAATCACGCGAGAACCGGGCCCCTCGCCAGCGGGCAATCCTGAGACGAAACCCCCTCCGACCCCACGTGACGACCTGGCGAGGTGGGGACGGGTCGAACGTTGGCTGCTGCCGGCATTGATGCTGGTGGGCGCAGTGCTGGTCATCGGCGTCGCCGCCTGGGCGCTCCGCCGCCGCCACAGGAATCGCAGCACCGGTGATTCGGCCCGCAGCGCAGGCCGGTCGATCATTCAGCTCGTCGCTGCGGCGACCATCGCCGTACTGCTCGCCTGGCAAGCCGCGGGCGCGGCCTTCAATCGCATCTTCGCAAGCTACGACAATCACGACACGGCAGCCCCGTTGCTGATTGCGGCGCCCGTGGCATTCGCGGTGTTTCTTCTGGTGCTGCCGGCCGTCTTTGCGGCCAGCGCGTGGCTTCTGCGCCTGCTGGGCAAGGCGTTGCGAACGAGTCCGTAAGACGCCGGCCTGATCGAAAAACACACTTGGCACTGGCCAAGGAGCACTGCACCAACGTCCGCGCCAACGTCTGGTTCCACGGAGTGGACGCCCGCAGCTGCGGCCGCGTGTTGGTGAGCGCTGAACTGCCGCTGCTCTCTCCGCTCGGCCGCTCGAAGCCGAAGCCTTCCTCGACACGCTGCCGGTCTACCGCTACCGGTCGAAACATCGTCCGACCCGCAGAAAGGACAAGGGCCGCGACACTCCCGACGACGACTTCTCGCTGTAGCGTCATCCGTCGCTGCAGTTATGCGGCAGAATCGCAACCTGATTTGAGTTAGGCCGCACAGGAGACTGCGTCGTGGGTATCGACGTCCGCCAGGATGACCTCTCCTCTGCAGAGGTTCACGCGCTCATCGCCGAACATCTCTCTGGCATGCACAGCAACTCCCCGCCCGGCCGCGTGAATGCGCTCGCGATCCAGAACCTTAGAGCACCGAGCGTCACCTTCTGGACGGCGCGGGTGGACGGAATCCTGTGCGGGTGCGGAGCACTGAAGGAACTGGACCCGCTGACCGGCGAGGTCAAATC
>JAPLSF010000125.1 GCA_026398785.1 Pseudomonadota bacterium
CCGACGACTTCGAGCCTGGAGTGCACCTTCCCGCTCTTGAACGAGATGTTGTATTCCTTGCCGCCGCGGCGAACCCAGCACTCGAGGTGCTTCGAGAGCGCGTTGACCACCGAGACGCCCACGCCGTGCAGGCCGCCCGAGAACTTGTAGCCGGAGTCGGCGGAGAACTTTCCGCCCGCGTGCAGGCGCGTGAGGATCAGCTCGACGCCGCTCACCTTCTCTTTCGGGTGGATGTCCACCGGCATGCCGCGACCGTCGTCGTCGACCTCGAGCGACCCGTCCTTGTAGAGGGTTACGTCGATCTTGCTGCAGTGGCCCGCCAGCGCTTCGTCGACGCTGTTGTCGACGACTTCGTGAGCGAGGTGGTTGGGCCGACTGGTGTCGGTGTACATGCCCGGGCGTCGCCGGACGGGCTCGAGTCCGCTCAGGACTTCGATGTCTTGAGCGGTGTAGGACTGGCTCATTCTTGGATCGGTCCGCGGGCTCGCGTGGGTGATGAAAAGCGCGCGAATGGTAGCAGAGCGCGGAGTTCCGTTGGTTCGAAGGTCTGCGAAGCCGAGCCAAGCACGCGACGGGACCTACGTGCGCCTGGTTCGGTGGTTCCCCGGGCGAGCGGATGCGGGGTCCTGCCGCAGCCTGCGCCGTGCGAGTGCTTGCGCTTTGGCAATGACTCGCTCAGGCGCGTGCTGTCAAGCGTCCGTTCCGGCATTCTTTCCCGCGAGCTTGTCTGCCTTTTCGCTCGCGGGAAAGAATGCCGGAACGGACGCCGACAACTGCCTGGACGCTGACGACTGACTAAGCGAGATCAGCCACCAGCGCCTCACGCACTTCCGGCGCGACCGGTTCAACCGCATACCGATACCGCGGATGGTCGATACCGACACTGACCGCTGCGCCGCCCTTCGCGGCTGCCACCATGGCGGACGTAAGCTCAAAGCGCACGAAATGCACGGCCGACGTCTTCTCGTCGTTCTCGCGCTCGAGGTCTTCGTCGGCAATCGCATGCACGCGCTCGTGCCCTGCGACCTGCACCCAGCAGCGGTCCTCCACTCCCTTGAGCCCGGCGAGTGCGACCTTGCGCTCCTCCGGGTCCGGATACTCGATCAGCAGCGTGGCTTTCCAGTTGCTGCCATCCGGAATCAACGGGTTGTAGGCGCCGAGTTCGTCGGCAATGCCTGCGGACTCGAAGATCCGCTCGATGCGCAACATCTCCTGAACCTGGTATTGCACGGTGAGCCGGTCTTCGAACAGGATCGTCGCATTCGGGCCGACCTGCAGCGTACGGCGCTTCTTGTGCGCAAGCACCTGGGGCCGGAACTGCGGACGCTGCTTCGAATACTGCTCGAGACTGAAAAGATCCTCGGGCAACAGCTTCTGGAATCCGCGCACAGCCGTGGTGTTGGTCGTCATGGTCGTTGCGATCCCGAAGGTCCGGTGTCAGAGGCCATACGCGATGCGCAGCAGCTTGAGCGGATGCGTCGGCGGTTTCGGATCGGCGCCCAGTCCGGATTCAATCTGGTGCCCTGCCATCGGGCAGTCGCTCGCGTAATAGTCGGGTGCGGCGTTTCTGACCTTGCTGAACACGGGCTTGCCGATCTTCATCGAGGTCTCGCGGTATTCCTTCTTCACGCCATAGGTGCCGTTGTGACCCGAGCAGCGTTCGATCGGCTCGATCTCGGTGCCCGGAATCAGCTGCAGCACGTCGCGCGTCTTCAGCCCGAGGTTCTGCACGCGCAGGTGACACGGCACGTGGTAGCTGACCTTGCCCAACGGCTTCGCGAAATCCGTGCGCAGCAGCCCTGCCTTGTGGCGCAGCGCGAGGTACTCGAACGGGTCGAACATCGCGGCCCGCACCTTCTGCACCTGCTCATCCTCGGGGAACAGCAAGGGCAGTTCCTGCTTGAACATCAAGGCGCACGATGGGATCGGCGCGACCAGGTCGTACCCCTGCTCCACCATCGCAGCCAGCGCGGGGACATTCACTGCCTTCGCGCGCTGGATCGACTCGAGGTCGCCGAGTTCGAGCTTCGGCATGCCACAGCACTTTTCCTGCGGCACCACGGTGACTGGAATGCCGTTGTGGCGGAACACCGTGGCGAGATCGTCATCGATGTCCGGTTCGTTGCGGTTGCAGTAGCACGTCGCGAACAGCGCGACCTTGCCCCGCGTCTCCGCCGTGGACTTGACCACGATGGCGTCTGGCTGGTGCCCCCGCGCGACGCGCGTGCGGCCTGAAGTGCTGTGGTAATCGGGAATCGGCGCTTCGGGGTGCACGCCGAGCGTCCTGTCGAGCATGCGGCGGCCGAACGCCGTGCTGTTCACCTTGTTGACGATCTGCGACACCACCGGAATGCCGGCGAGAGTACCGACCATGTCGGTCGAGCTCAGGATCTTGTCGCGCGTGCGTGTTCCGCCCTGCCTGAACTTGACTGCCTTCGCGCGCAGCATCAGGTGCGGGAAATCGATGTTCCAGGGGTGCGGCGGCACGTACGGACATTTCGACAGGTAGCACATGTCGCAGAGGTAGCAGTGATCGGCGACCTCCCAGAACACCTTCTTGTCGACGCCATCGAGTTCACCGGACGGCGAGGCGTCGATCGCGTCGAACAACAGCGGAAACGAGTTGCACAGGCTGAAGCAGCGACGGCAACCGTGACAAAGGTCGTACACACGCTCGAGTTCGTGGACCAGCTTGTCTTCGTCGAAATACTCGGGCTCGCGCCATGCGATGGGATGACGGGTCGGCTGCGACAGGCTGCCTTCACGCGCAGCGCTGCCCATGCCTTTACTGACGGTTTCTTCGGTCATGGCGCGTTCCCCGACGCAGATGTTGCGGGACCGGTGGTTCACTCAAGGCAAGAGGGCGGGCCAAAGCCCGCCCTCCCCGCGACTCGCTGTCGTCCGGGCGACGTGCCCGGAGGCCCGGTTCAGAGGACGTCGAGCGCCTTCTGGAAGCGGTTGGCATGCGAGCGCTCGGCCTTCGCCAGCGTCTCGAACCAGTCAGCGATTTCGTCGAAACCCTCGTCGCGGGCGGCCTTCGCCATGCCCGGGTACATGTCGGTGTACTCGTGCGTTTCGCCGGCGATCGATGCCTTCAGGTTGTTCGAGGTCGAGCCGATCGGCAGGCCCGTGGCCGGGTCGCCTACGGCTTCGAGATATTCGAGATGGCCATGCGCGTGCCCCGTCTCGCCTTCCGCCGTCGAGCGGAACACGGCAGCCACGTCGTTGAAGCCTTCGATGTCGGCCTTCTGCGCGAAATAGAGATAACGGCGGTTAGCCTGCGATTCGCCGGCAAACGCGGCCTTCAGGTTCCCTTCGGTCTTGCTGCCCTTCAACGTCGCCATGTCTGTCTAGCCTCTGTGTCGGTTGTTTGCGATGTGGTACGAGGGTGACGCCGACTGCTCAAGCGGCCCTCGGCATTTAGTAGACCAAGTCCAAAGCCCAGTCAACGCGGGAATGCCCCGGCCTCAACAAAACGTTAGCCCTCCCGGCCCGGTTTGGCGAGTCGTGGTCGCCGCAAGGGCCTGTCCGAGGGGCAAGGACGGAGTGCGTTGACCCATGCGGACCCCTGTGCAAGGCTTCCCGCCCTCCGGAGGCCCCCGCAAGTGACCGAAACGCCCGCCACTCCCCCAGACTTCGAGCGCGCCCTGGGCGAACTCGAGGCAACCGTCGACAAGCTCGAACACGGCGACCTGTCGCTGGAGGACGCGCTCAAGCATTTCGAGCGCGGCGTCGCCCTCGCCCGGGACTGCCAGACCTCGCTCAAGCAGGCTGAACAGAAAGTCGAAATCCTGCTGCAGAAGTCGGCCACGGCCGCGCCCGAACCGTTCGAGCCCGACGACGCATGACCTCGCAGCCGGCGGCGTCCTTGCCGCGTGAACCGCTGGACCAGATGCTCGAGCGCTGGTGTCTGCGGGTCGAGCGTGAACTCGACGCATGGCTCCCCGCCGCAACGGCAGTGCCGGGCCGGCTCCACGCCGCGCAGCGCTACAGCGTTCTCGGACCCGGCAAACGCATCCGTCCGGCCCTCGTCTACGCGACCGCGACAACGCTGGGCGTTCCGCTCGAACAGGTGGACGCGGCAGCCTGTGCCGTCGAGCTGATTCACTGCTATTCGCTCGTGCACGACGACCTGCCCGCCATGGATGACGACGACCTGCGTCGCGGCCGGCCGACCTGTCACAGGCAATTCGACGAAGCGACCGCGATCCTGGCGGGCGACTCGCTGCAGGTGCTGGCGTTTCACCTGCTGGCGTCGCATCCGGGCCTGCCGGCGGATGCCGCGGTCCGCGTCCGCATCATCGATACGCTCGCCGTCGCGAGCGGCACCGCCGGCATGGCCGGTGGCCAGGCGCTCGACCTCGCCGCCGAAGGCGGCTCGCTCACCGTGGCCGATCTCGAGCGTTTGCACGCGCTCAAGACCGGAGCGCTCATCCGCGCGAGTGTGCTGATGGCCGCACATTGCAGGTCGGGACTCGGTGCCGACCAGCTCTCGGCGCTGGGCATTTTTGGCGACCGCGTCGGCCTGGCCTTCCAGGTGCAGGACGACATCCTCGACGTCGAGGGCGACGTGCAGGTCATCGGCAAACCGCCGGGCAGCGACGAAGCACGCGGCATGCCCACCTACCCCGCGATTACAGGCCTGGAAGCCGCCCGGGCCCGGGTGCGCCAATTGCACGAAGAAGCCAGCCGGCAGCTTGCCGCGCATGGCTGGCAGGACAGCCCGCTGGCCGACCTGTCCCACTGGTTGCTCACCCGAAACCGTTAAACGGACGGCCCGGGACCGTGGCAGTGTAAAATTACTGCAATGTCGCGCCCAGATCTCTATCCGTTGCTGACGCGCATCGAGGCGCCGTCGGACCTCCGCAAGTTGCCGGAGTATAAGCTGGCAACGCTGGCCGGCGAGCTGCGCGAATTCCTGATCCAGACCGTCAGCCAGATGGGCGGCCATTTCGCCGCAGGACTCGGCACCGTCGAACTCACGGTGGCCCTGCATTACGTTTTCGACACGCCGCACGACCGCCTCGTCTGGGACGTCGGCCACCAGGCCTACCCGCACAAGGTGCTGACCGGTCGCCGCCAGCGACTGCAGACGATCAAGCACAAGGGCGGACTCGCGCCGTTCCCCAGCCGCTTCGAGAGCGAATACGACACCTTCGGCGTCGGGCACTCGAGCACCTCGATCAGCGCGGCCATCGGCATGGCGCTCGCCGCCAAGAGCAAGGGTGAAAAGCGTCGCGTGGTCGCCGTCATCGGCGATGGCGCAATCACCGCCGGCCAGGCCTTCGAAGCGTTGAACCACGCCGGCGCGCTCGACGCGAACGTGCTCGTGATCCTGAACGACAACGACATGTCGATCTCGGAGAACGTCGGCGCGTTGTCGAACTACTTTGCGCGCGTGCTCTCCGGCAAGACCTACGCCGCGCTGCGCGAAGGTGGCAAGAAGATCCTGCGCCGCATGCCCACCGTGTGGGAACTCGCGCGCCGCTCCGAAGAACACTTCAAGGGCATGGTCCTGCCGGGCACATTGTTCGAGGAGATGGGATTCAACTACTTCGGCCCGATCGACGGTCACGATCTCGACATGCTGGTGAAGACACTCACCAACCTGCGCGACCTCGAAGGCCCGCAGATCCTGCATGTCGTGACGCGCAAGGGCAAAGGCTACGCGCCCGCCGAAGCGGATCCGATCAAGTGGCACGGCCCGGGTCCGTTCGACCCGGAGGCCGGCACGATCTTCAAGGAAAAGACGACGGGCCCGGTGTACTCGCAGGTGTTCGGGCAGTGGCTCTGCGACATGGCTGAACGCGATCCGCGCATCGTCGGCATCACGCCCGCCATGCGCGAAGGCTCGGGGCTGGTTGAGTACTCGAAGCGCTTCCCAGAGCGCTATTTCGACGTCGCCATCGCCGAGCAGCACGCCGTCACGCTCGCGGCCGGCATGGCCTGCGAAGGACTGCGGCCGGTGGTCGCCATCTATTCGACGTTCCTGCAGCGTGCCTACGACCAGTTGATTCACGACGTCGCATTGCAGGAATTGCCGGTGACCTTTGCGATCGACCGTGGCGGGCTCGTGGGCGGTGACGGCGCCACGCACCAGGGCGCGTTCGACCTGTCATTCCTGCGCTGCATCCCGAACATGGTCGTGATGGCGCCAGCGGACGAAAATGAATGCCGGCAGATGCTCTACACCGCGGTCACGAGCGACGGACCGGCCGCCGTGCGCTATCCGCGCGGGCCCGGCCCGGGCGCTGCGCTTGTCACGGAAATGAGCGCGTTACCGGTCGGCCGCGCCGAGGTTCGCCGTGAAGGTCGGTCGGGCCTGCTGCTGCTCGCGTTCGGCACGATGGTGGCGCCATGCGTCGCACTGGCAGAGAAGCTCGACGCGACACTGGTCAACATGCGCTTCGTGAAGCCGCTCGACGAGGACACGGTCTGCCGGTTGGCGGCGACGCATCCGTGCATCGTCACGCTCGAGGAAAACGTGGTGGCCGGCGGTGCGGGTAGTGCCGTCAGCGAGTGCCTGGCCGCCCACGGGATCGAGGCCCAGGTCCACCACATCGGCATCCCGGACCGGTTCATCGAACACGGCTCGCGCGAGGATTGCCTCGTGATGGCCGGAATCGACACCCCGGGGCTCGAAAAGCAGGTCCAGCGGATCTGGGCGGACCACCGCCCCTCCCGTCTGGTCGTCGCCAGTCGGGCCTCCTGAGCCGCGGATTCTGGGCCCCGCTCCGCGGCAAGCCCGGACAGAGTCTCGTATACTCGCCAATCTCGGCGGGAATCCGCGCTCCGCCCCTATCCGCATGGACGACAGTACCTCCCGACCGGACCAAAGCATGAGCCGCTCCTCCCAATCGCTCGGCCCAACGCTCGGCCAGACGCTCGGCAGCGCCAGCGTGACGCCCATCGAAGACGTCCAGGGACGGGCGGACTCGCGCCAGATCCCGATCAACAAAGTCGGCATCAAGGACGTGTACCACCCGGTCCGCGTGCGCGACCGTTCGGGCGGTGACCAGCACACGGTCGCCAACTTCAACATGTACGTCGCGCTGCCCCATGACTTCAAGGGCACGCACATGTCGCGGTTTGTCGAGATCCTGCACCTGCACGAGCGGGAGATCTCGGTCGACTCGTTCCGCGCCATGCTCACCGAAATGACCGAACGCCTCGATGCGACCTCCGGCCACATCGAGATGTCGTTCCCCTACTTCGTCATGAAAAAGGCGCCGGTCACCAAGGTGGAGAGCGTCGTCAAGTACGACGTCAGCCTGATCGGCGAGATCCACGACGGCGTCGAGCAGATGTGGATTCGCGTGGTCGTCGCGGCGACGAGCCTGTGCCCGTGCTCCAAGCGCATCTCGGATTACGGCGCACACAACCAGCGCTCGCACATCACGATCAAGGCGCGCGTGCGCGAGCACGTGTGGATCGAGGAACTGATCGACATCGCCGAGCAGGAAGCGTCGTGCGAGGTGTTCGGCATCCTGAAGCGCCCGGACGAGAAGTACGTGACCGAGCGCGCCTACGACAACCCGAAATTCGTCGAGGACATCGTCCGTGACGTGGCCGTGCGGCTGAACGGTGAAGAGCGCGTGCTGGCCTATGTGGTCGAAGCCGAGAACTTCGAATCGATCCACAATCACAGCGCGTATGCGTTGATCGAGAAAGAAAAGGGAAGGGAGTAGGAAGGGCAGGAAGGCAAGGAAGGCAAGGAAGGCGTTAGCCGTCACCCCGCCAGCGTTGGCAAGTCCGAACTTTTCCAGTCTCCGCATCGAATAAGCAAGAAAGGCGCCATCGGCGCCTTTTTTTGTCTGGTCAGATCCATTGGCAAGTTCGCCGGTCGCGCGAGGGGAAGCGCGGGCGAAGCGACCCGCGTTTCCTGCTAACTCCTTCCGGGCCTTTGACCTGCCGGCAATCCTCGGTCCACTGATGACTTAGGAGATGGCCGTTTCGGGGTTGGCTATTTCACTCAGTCGCTGTTTGAACTCAACCGGCGTCAGCTGCCCGAGACTCGAATGCGGTCGGACCTCGTTGTACTGACGACGGAACTGCTCGATGACGATCTTCGCATCGATCCGATTTCTGAACCACTCCATGCTCAGGCACTCGTCGCGGAACTTACCGTTGAACGATTCGTTCGACCCGTTCTGCCACGGCTTGCCTGGATCGATGTGCGCGGTGTCGATGTTGGCCTGCAGTAGCCACTTCAGGACTGCCCGCGATACGAACTCGGGGCCGTTATCGGATCGCAGATGCCGCGGGCTGCCATGAACGCTGACCAGTCGGCTCAGGACCTCGATCACTCGACCCGAGCGGATGCTGCCGGCGACGTCTATCGCCAGGCACTCGCGTGTGAACTCATCGACCACCGTCAGACACTTCAGTTGCTGACCGTTCGCACAGGCATCGAACACAAAGTCGTAGGCCCACACCTGGCCCATCGCAGTGGCCGGCAGAGGCCGCGGGCGACTGGTCGCCACGCGCCGCCGCGGCCGCTTCTTCGGCACTTGCAGCCGGTGCAGCCGCCACAGCCGGTGCGCCCGGTCGGCGCTCATCACGTGCCCACGACGCGCCAGGAACACCTGGATGCGTCGATAGCCATACCGAGGGTACTGCGCCGCGAGCTCATGCATCGCGGCGACGACCGGCGCATCACGGGCTTCCAGCCTGGACTCGTACCGGACTGTGGACCGGGCCACGCTCAGCAGCGCGCACGCTCGTCGCAGCGATCGACCCCGTTGGCAGACGTAGGCGATCTGTTGGCGACGCACGGACGCGCTCACCATTTTTTTGCAGCGACTTCCTTCAGGATCTCGATGTCCATGACCCGCTCGGCGAGGACCTTCTTCAACCGGCCGTTCTCGTGCTCGAGCTGGCGCAGCCGCTTCACGTCGACCGCTTCCAGCTGCCCGAAGCGCTTGCGCCAGGCATAGATCGTGACGTCGCTGACGCCGTGCTTCTTGGCCACTTCCGCCACCGGCGCCTTGTCGGCCTCGCGGAGGATCTTGACCATCTGTTCTTCCGAAAATCGCGTCTTCTTCATGGCTCCCTCGTTCCCGTCGGGGCCATCTTCCCAAAGTATCAACTGGTACGGAAATCGACTAGCAGGTCA
>JAPLSF010000022.1 GCA_026398785.1 Pseudomonadota bacterium
CAGTGGAAAGTGAACGCCGGCCTCGCCTACGATTCGGGGTTCCAGGACGGCAACGACGTCTCGCCGCTGTTCCCGGTCAACTCAACGTGGCGGCTTGGTGCCGGCGGCGAACGCCAGGCCAGCGAATCATTCAAATGGGGCTTCACGGGCGAGCTGCTCTACGGCGGCAACATCGACGTGGACAAGCGCAGCACGCTGCCCCCGGTGCTCGGCGGGCGCGGCAACCTGGTGGGCTCGTACGACCAGACGCTGTCCGTCGTGCTGACCGTGTACGGCAACTGGGCCCTGTGACCGGACGCCGTCCGCCGGGCATCGTTCGAATCGTTGCGCTCGCGTCGCTCGCGCTGGCGGCGCGGTCGGCCTGCGCCGAGGAAATCCTCGAAACCTCGCTGCCCCCGGCCGACAGCAGGATCAACCTGCCGTACGCGTTCTGGAACGAGACCTTCGGCTTCGCGGCGGGCTACGTCTATGCGATCAACGGCTTTCCGCAGCCGCAGGCCGGCATGGTCGCGTCGGTGATGGCGGGGACAGAAGGCTCCGTGATGGGGTTCCTCATGGGCCAGAACATCCGTCCGTTTTCGTCGCTGGAGCGCCTGTTCGTCGACCCCATTCTATCGATGGGCTACTTCGACAACGCCGACGTCTTCATCGACGGCAACCCGGACTTCCCCGACGAGCGTGCCGGCAGCAACGACTCGGATCCGGACAACTTCATCACCGGTCGCGGGGGCGACACGTTCGCCCGCATGCGGTTCAAGTACCTGCTGCCGATCGGCACCGGACGCGAGCGGATCCTGCCCGCGTTCCAGTTCGACCGCGGGCTGCTGGTTGATGGCGCCAACGGTGGCGGCGCATTCAACCCCGTCAAAAACGGCCTGACGTTTGTCGAGCTGATGCCATTTTTTCGCTCGCAGAACGTCGAGAACGACCTGGTCGACGTCGAGCAGGCCACCAATGGCCTGGAGCTGGGCCTGTTCTACGACAACCGCGACATCGGCTCGAACCCGTCCCGGGGAGAGTCCGTCCGACTGCGCGTCGCGCGCGACTGGGGCCTTCTCGACAGCACGGATTCCTGGACCAGCGTGGGCGCCGAGGCGGATCACTATGCCTCGCTCGGCGAGACCGAGGCCTTCCGCCAGCGGGTCCTGGCACTGAACGCGTGGACCTCGTACTCGCCGACCTGGACTGTCAGGCCGGACGGCCTGGTCGACAACAGGCCACCCGCGTTCAGCGGCGCCACGCTCGGCGGTCTGTGGCGCATGCGCGCTTTCCCCGCGCAGCGCTTCAACGACAAGGCAGGGATCTACTATGCAGCCGAATTGCGGCTGATTCCGCAGTGGAACCCGATGGAGCACCTGCCGGCGCTGCAGGAACGGGTCGGTATCCAGTGGTTCCAGCTGGTGCCGTTTGTAGAGGTCGGCCGGGTGGCGCCATCCTGGGACTTCCAGGAACTGCACACCAACATGAAGTGGGACGTCGGCTTTGGCCTGCGGGCGTGGGCGCAGGGCCTGGTGGCGCGAGTAGACGTCGCGTATTCCGACGAGGGCTTCGGCGTACAGATGATGGTCGGCCAGCCGTTCCAGTTCTGACGCGAACCAGCGTAAGCGTCCGGCGAACCTGTATTGACGAAGCCCAACCGGATCAGTGCGCGAGGAGGACTAGCCGCCAGTGATGCGGCAGCAGTTCGTCGATGCGACTGGCGGACTGGGTCGGCAGCTCAGGTGCCGCAGGTCGGACCGGGATTCGGTCCATCACGTCCTCAGCGCGCCAGCACGTACTCACCCGGCGCATCGCACACCGGCTTGTAGCCGGCCGCGCCCATCTTCGGCGGCGCCACCTTCGTCTTGGTCGAATGTCCGGCGAGCCATGCGGCGAACGTCGGCCACCACGAACCCTGCACGGGCTCGGCCTGCTTCATGTACTGCGCCGGCGAGGGCAGGCGCGTACCGGTCTTTGTCGTCAGCACCCGATGTCGGCGCTTTGGATGCACGGGCCCGCTGATGATGCCGGCATTGTGGCCGCCGCTCGTCAGGCAGAAGGTGTAGTCCTTCGAACGCACGAGCTTGCCGACCTTGTAGACCGACCTCCACGGCGCAACGTGGTCCGTCTCGGTGCCGACGACGAACATGGGCGCATCCACCGCCGCGAGGTCGAGCGTCTCGCGCAGCGCGACGTAACGACCCTCGGCGAGATCGTTGTTGAGATATAGCTGGTGCAGGTAGTCGGTGTGCATGCGGTACGCCATGCGCGTGCCGTCGGCGTTCCACGACATCAGGTCGTTGACGCCGGTGCGCTCGCCCTTCAGGTACGTCGCGACCGACGGACTCCACAGCAGGTCGTACGTGCGCAGCATCTGGAAGGCGCCACCCATCTGCTTGCTCTCGAGCACACCCTTCTTCCACATCATCGCCTCGAGCATCGCGAGCTGCGCCGGGTTGATGAACACTGACAGCTCGCCCGGCTCGCTGAAATCCGTCTGCGCGGCAAGCATGGTGACCGTCGCGAGCCGATGGTCTTCCTTCTGCGCCATCGTCGCCGCGGCAATCGCGAGCAGCGTGCCGCCGATGCAGTAGCCGACACCGTGCACCTTGCGTTTCGGCACCACCTTGTTGACTGCGTCGAGCGCCGCTAGCACGCCGAGCGTCAGATAGTCGTCCATCGTGACGTCACGGTCTTCGGCTGTCGGATTTTTCCACGAAATCATGAAGACCGTGTGACCCAGGTCGGTCAGGTATTTCACCAGCGAGTTCTTCGGCGACAGATCGAGGATGTAGTACTTCATGATCCACGCCGGGACGATCAGGACCGGCTCAGCGTAGACCTTGGACGTCGTGGGCGAGTACTGGATCAGCTCCATCAGCGAATTGCGCAGGATGACCTTGCCCTTGCTGCACGCGATCTGCTCGCCGACCTGGAAACTCTCGACACCGGCGGGGCCGCGGCCCTGCAGCATGCGTTGCACATCCTCCGCGAGGTACTTCACGCCGCGCACGAGGTTCTTGCCGCTCTCGGCGCGGGTCTGTTCGAGCAACTGTGGATTGGTTGGCAGGTAGTTGTCGGGTGCCAGCAGTTCGAGGCCTTCGCGCACGGTGAAGCCGACGACATTCCCGGCGGCGGCATCGGTTCCGGGCACGGCATTCACCGTCTCACGGGCAAGCTCCGCCGCCGTGATGAACGATTGCGCGAGCACGTTGAACGGGAATCTCGCCCAGGCAGGGTCGGAGTAGCGGTTCGCATAAGGAGTGCCCGCGGCCTGCGGCGCGACGGGTTCGCCTTGCGGCTTGAGTGCGCCGGCCGTGAACTGGGCGAGGGCGATCGCCTTCTGGACCGCCGTTTGCACGAGCTGCGCCTGACGTCCGGGGGCCAGCACGAGCCGCGACATCACGTTCCACCAGGCGCCACCGAGCGCTTGCGGTGACATACCGCCGGTCCATTGCGCGATCGCAGCGAGCAGTTCGCGCGACGCCTCGTCCGAAATCAGCGACTTCCGTGCCTCGCCCTTGTCAGCGCTCATGGCAATCTGCTCCGTACCACGGTTACAGCGATTTGAGATCGACGGACAGGTCGGCGAGCTGCGAGGGATCCGGATGCTTGCGTTCCGCAATCCACTTCTTGCCCTGCATGAAGTCCTTCGGACTGTTGATCGCATCGACCGCCAGCAGTTCACCCTGCGCGAAGTAATACAGCGCGAAACGTCCAGAGTCCGGATCGCCACGCAGGACCGTCTGGTCGTACCCCTGCGACAGGCCCGCGATCTGCAGCTTCAGGTCGTACTGGTCCGACCAGAACCAGGGCACGTGCTCGTGGCGGACCGCCTTGCCACAGATGTTCGACGCCGCGGTCTTGGCCTGCTCGACGGCGTTGTCCACCGACTCGAGCCGCAGCCGGCGTCCATAGCGCACGCTCTGATGGAACGTGCAGTCACCCGCGGCGTAGATGTTCGGATCCGAGGTCTGGCACTGCTCGTCGACCCAGATGCCGTTTTCGCAGCGCAGGCCGGCCGCTGCCGCGAGCGTCGTCTCGGGCAGGATGCCCACACCGACGATGACGAAGTCCGCGTCGAATTCACGCTCGCCGCAGGCGACGCCCGTCACGTGGTGGCCTGTCGCGTCCCCCTTGAACGAGGACACCGACATGCCGCACAGCACGCGCACGCCTTCGCGTTCGTGCCGGTGCATGTAGAAGGCCGACATTTCGGGTGTCGTCACCCGATTGAGCGGGCGGTCCGCCATCTCGAGCACGGTGACGTCGAGGCCGAGGTGCCTGGTGGACGCGGCCGCTTCCAGCCCGATGTAACCCGCGCCCACGATGACGATTTTCTTCGCCCCGGGGAGGTCGGCACGGATGCCGTCCACGTCGGCGATCGTGCGCAGGTAGTGGATGCCCTTGAGGTCGTAACCCGGCACTTCCAGCAGGCGGTTGCGGCTGCCGAGGCACAGGATCAGCTTGTCGTAGCGCAGTTCCGCGCCGTCGCTCAGGCGCAGCCGCTGGTCCGCCCGGTCGATTGCGGTGACCCGCAGCCCGAGCTTCACGTCCACCAGGTGCTGCTCGTAGTACTGGGCGCTCCGCAGCAACAGCCTCTCGCGCTCCATTTCGCCCGCGAGGTACTTTTTGGACAGCGGCGGCCGGTTGTAGGGCAGGTACGGCTCGTCGCCGACCAGGACGATGCAACCGGTGTGCCCTTCGCGACGCAGCGTATCGACCGCCTGCACCGCCGCGTGGCTCGCACCGACAATCACCACCGTCTGCTCCGCCATGCCAACCTCTACGGACCACGCCGATGACCTATGATGCCGCAAAGCAGCATGGCCAGGGGTGCGTCTGGTTGGATGCGTGGCTATCCTTGCGCACCAGCCCTGAGCAGTCGTTGGTGGCAGCGCTCCATGGTGGTGCGCGGCGCCCACGGGATGATTGAGAATTCGGCCTGACCACAGGTAGGCACGGATTCTGCATAAGCAGTCCGAGGTCCCCCCGAGGGGAGGCGGCGCGGTGTGGGTCGTTTCGGTTTCCAACGACGTGGGACCACGGCCGGCCGCCTGACAATAGAACACGAGAACCTGAGGAGCCCGAAGTCCATGAAGCTGATCAGCGCAATCATCAAACCCTTCAAGCTGGACGACGTCCGCGCCGCCCTGTCCGAACTTGGCGTGTCCGGCATGACGGTCACTGAAGTGAAGGGCTTCGGGCGTCAGCGCGGCCACACCGAGCTGTACCGTGGCGCCGAATACGTCGTCGATTTCGTGCCGAAGACGCGCATCGAGGTCGCGGTCAAGGAATCGCTGGTCGACCAGGTGGTCGAGGCGATCGTCGCGGCCGCGCGCACCGGCAAGGTCGGCGACGGCAAGATCTTCATCTCCGAACTCGAGCGCGCCATCCGCATCCGCACCGGCGAGGCCGACGACCAGGCCCTGTAACGGCCCTGTGATGGTCGTGTGACGCGGCGCCCAGCCACGCGCTAGCATCGGTTCCGGACCGCCGGAACCGAGGCTGCAATGACCGATCCATCTCCCGCCGAGGCGCTCGAACGCGCCGTCGCCAAGCTGCACCTCGGGCAGCAACGGCGACACATCTTCCTGTGCGTGGCGGGTGAGAAGTGCGCACCCGTCGCTCGCTCCGAGGAAAGCTGGGACTACCTCAAGCGCCGCTTTCGCGAGCTGGGCCTGGTCGACGTCGACGGCGGCGTGCTGCGGACCAAGGCACACTGCCTGCGGGTCTGCGTCGCCGGCCCCATCGCGGTGGTCTACCCGGAGGGCGTGTGGTATCGCAAGTGCACGCCGGAAAACCTCGAACGGATCCTCCAGCAACACTTGGTCGGCGGCCAGCAAGTAGCCGACCTCGTCATCACCGAGGCCCCGCTGCCACCGCCCTGAAAAAACTCGCAGTCCATGCGATTGATTCCCGGTCCCGGCGACGTCTGACCCGGATAATCTCCGTATGCGGCAAGGTCCACTATCGGACCGAGTTGCCGGTCGTCATCATTTGAGTCCCCCCCCAAGCGTCCGCGGTGTGTCCATGCCTCACGCCATCCGAATCCATGCCCACGGCGGTCCTGAAGTGATGCGCTGGGAAGAAGTCCCATCCGTCACCCCGGGGCGAGGCGAGGCATTGGTGCGGCAAACGGCCGTCGGGCTCAACTTCATCGATATTTATGAGCGCACCGGACTGTACGGCGGGCAACTGCCGACCGGACTTGGCCGTGAAGCCGCCGGTGTGGTTGAAGCCGTCGGGCCCCGGGTGCGCGACGTCAAGGTGGGCGACCGCGTCGCCTATGCCTCACCAACCCCTGGCGCCTACACCGAAGAACGCGTGCTGCCCGTGGCCAACCTGGTGCCGGTGCCGGAAGGCGTCAGCGATCGGCTCGCCGCTGCTGCTTTGCTCAAAGGCATGACGGCACAGGTGCTGTTGCGCCGGACGTACAAGGTGCGCAAGGGCACGGTCGTCGTCGTGCATGCTGCTGCGGGCGGTGTGGGCAGCATCCTCGTGCAATGGGCGTTGCACTTGGGCGCGCACGTGATCGCAGTCGTCGGCAGCGACGCCAAGGCCGCAACGGTGCGTGCCATGGGTTGCAAGGAAGTGCTGATCCAGGGCCGCGACGATCTGGCCGCTCGCGTGAAAGAACTCACGAGCGGGCAGGGCGCGCATGTCGTCTACGATTCCGTCGGCAAGGACACGTTCTTCGCGTCGCTTGATTCGTTGCGCCCGCTCGGGCTCATGGTGACGTACGGCAATGCGTCCGGTCCGGTGCCGCCGATCGCGCCGCTCGAACTCGCCAAGCGCGGCTCGCTGTTCCTCACGCGACCGACGCTGTTCTCCTACACGGCGACGCGCTCCGACCTGCTCAAATCCGCAGCCGAACTCTTCGACGTGATCGGCCGCGGCATCGTGCGTATCGAAATCGGCCAGACCTACCCGATACGCGACGTGCAGCAGGCGCACCGCGACCTGCAGGACAGGCGCACGATCGGCTGCACGGTACTGCTGCCCTGATGAAATTTGTTCGCCGCTGTGGATTCCCGTTCCTGCTGCTGGTGGCCCTCGCGGCGTCGCCCGCGCATGCGGCGAAGGAAGTCATGCACGGCTGGCCGGCTGGAATCCCATCGGGCGCCGAACTCGAGGCGGCTGGTGCCGTGATCGGCGAAATCCACGTCACGATCGGCGACATTTTCGATCCGTCGATCCCGTCGGAAGACCATTGGCTCTATCGCACGGCCAACAAGCTGCACATCAACACCCGCCAGTCGGTCGTCCGCGACCAGTTGCTGTTCAAGTCCGGCGAGCCGTACGTCCAGCGTGTCGTGCAGGAGAGCGAGCGCATCCTGCGCGACAACGATTACCTGTACGACGCCTGGGTCCGTCCTGTGTCCTACGACGGCAAGACGGTCGACCTCGAAGTACGAACGCGCGATACCTGGACGCTGAACCCCGGCATCAACTACAGCCGGCAGGGCGGACAGAACTCGTCGTCCGTCGAGCTCGAGGAAAAGAACCTGCTCGGCAACGGCCAGCGGCTCTCGTTCGGCTGGTCCAACGGCGTGGATCGCACGTCGCTGGACTTCGAGTTCTTTGATCCGCATTTTCTTTCGACCTGGACCCGGTTCGGCGTGGTCTACAGCGATGCCGACGACGGCAGCACCAAGGCGTTCCGGCTCGACCGGCCGTTCTACGCGCTCGACACGCAACACGCCGGCGGGGTGTACCTCTTCGATTCGATCCGCAACGAGCCGCGCTATGCGTACGGCAAGAACGTCGGCGAATACGAGCAGGACGAACAGTTCGCGGAAGCCTATGGTGGCTGGTCGCAAGGCTGGGACAACGGCTGGGTCCGGCGGTGGACGGCAGGCGCGACGTATCAGCAGAAGCAGTTCGCTGAAGTCGTGGGCTCATCCCTCGGCGGCCCGCTGCCAGAGGACATCGAACTCGCCTATCCGTGGCTGGGATTCGACCTGATCGAGGACGTCTTCCAGGAGCGCACGAACCAGGACCAGATCGGACGCACGGAGGACGTGCTGCTCGGGCTGCGGGCAGGCGGACGAATTGGCTATGCCTCGGAGTCGCTCGGATCCGATCGCGACGCACTCATGCTGCGCGCCTACGCGCAGAACGGCTGGGATTTCGGGCGCGAACGCTCGCTGTTCGTGACCACGACGGCGACGGGCCGTGTCGAGAGCGACGGGTTGCGCAATGCGGTACTCGCGGCTGAGACGCGGTTCTACGCACGCACGTCGGAGAACACCAAGTTCTTCGCCACGGTCAACGGCGCCGTCACCGAAGAACTGGACGCGGACCAGCAACTGGTGCTTGGTGGCGAGGAAGGGCTGCGCGGCTATCCTCTGCGCTACCAGGCCGGCACCTCGAGGGCGCTGCTGACGCTCGAGGAGCGCTACTACACGGACTGGTACCCGTTCCGGCTGTTCCGCGTGGCAGGCGCGGCGTTTTTCGACATGGGGCGCACCTGGGGCACCGACGTCACCGGCGCCACGAGCGATGGGTTGCTGAAGGACGTCGGCATCGGCCTGCGCCTGGGATCGAGCCGCTCGGCGTTCGGCAACGTCATTCACATCGATCTCGCATTTCCGCTCGACGGTGGCGACGACATCGACACCGTGCAAATCGTCGTCGAAACCAAAGTCCGGTTCTAGGGTGCAGCGTCGATCCACTCGAGCAGCAATTCGAACGGACCCGCCTGCTTGTCGCTCACCATCAAACCAAGCTGACGGACTTTCGCGGGATCGAGCGGACCGGCGCCCGTGACCGGGCGACCGCGAAAACTGGCAGCGAAACTCGCGACCGGTAACTCCACCTCGGCCCACTCGCCGCGCGGCGGCTGGAAGCGCGCCTGGTATTGCACGCCGTCGAACCCGTCGTCCGTGCGCACTGTGAATTTGTACTTTCGGCCATCACCGCGACAGCGCAGGACGAAGGCGTGCGCGCCTGCCGTGTTCCACTGGCGCGGTTCCGTGCGCACGGAGGCGAAGCCACCGCCGTGCTGCAGCGACACGGAACCGCCGAAACACGCGATGCCGCGCGCATACGGCCGCAGAGTGCTCTGTGAGACGCCACCCATCACCACGTCGTCGATCGGGTGCCAGTGCGTCGTCGCGTCGTCGCGGGCGAAATCGATCAGGCGCTCAGCCAATCTCGATCACCTGCCGGATGGACGCGCCGGCGGCGAGCCGGTCGAACGCGCCATTGATGTCTTCGAGCCGGATCCGCTCGCTCAGCAGCTTGTCGACGGGCAGTCGTCCTGCGCGATACCACTCGATGTACTGCGGGATGTCGCGCTCCGGCACGCAGCTGCCGAGATAACTGCCCTTGAGCGTCCGTTCTTCGGCGACGAGGCTGACGTGCGGGAAGGAGACCTGCTGCTGCGGGTGCGGGAGCCCCGCGGACACCGTCGTGCCGCCGCGGCGCGTGAGGCGATAGGCGAGTTCGAGCGCGCGTGCTGAGCCGGCCATTTCAAATGCGTAGGCAACACCGCCGCCCGTGGCTTCGCGCACGCGATCCACGCAGTCCGGGTCCACCGCGTTGAACGTGTGCGTGGCGCCAAGTTCGCGTGCCTTCGCCAGTTTCGAGTCATTGAGGTCGATCGCTACGATCGACGTGGCTTCGAGCATGCGTCCCGCCAGCAGCGCAGCGAGACCGACGCCGCCCAGGCCGATCACGGCGAGCGACGAGAGCTTCGGCATGGCTGCGGTATTGACCACCGCGCCGACGCCCGTGATGACTGCGCAGCCGAAGAGTGCCGCCTCCGCGAAGGGCAGCGTGGGATCGACCCGCACCAGCGAGCGGCGTGACACGGTCGTCCACTCCGCAAAACCCGACACGCCAAGGTGATGATTGACCGGCGTGCCATGCTGGCAGAGTCGCCGCTCGCCCGACAGCAGCGTGCCCGCGGTGTTCGACGCGAGTCCGGGTTCGCACAGCGCAGGACGCCCGGCCACGCAGGGGCCGCACACGCCGCAGCTCGGCACGAACGAAGCAACGACGTGATCGCCGCGCTGCAGGTCGGCGACGCCATGCCCGACCTCTTCGACGATTCCCGCCATCTCGTGGCCGAGCACCATCGGCAGCGGTCGCGGGCGGTTGCCATCGATCACCGAAAGGTCGGAGTGGCACAGCCCGGCGGCCCGTACACGGACCAGCACCTCGCCCGGCCCGGGCGAGGCAAGGTCGAATTCCTCGATTGCGAGCGGTCTCGACTCGGCATAGGGACCCGGTCGGCCCAGCTCGCGGAGCACGGCAGCCTTGGTTTTCATGACACCGAGCGTAGCCCATGCGCGCGGCACTGCTCCACTGCAATAATGCGCAGGCCGACAGACCGGCGCGCCGTTGGAGCAGGACAGCATGACCACAGACACAGCGGGTGAGAAGCCGCCTGCCACGCGACGCGACGAGTTTCCCGTCCTGCGCGCGATCACCACTCGCTGGATGGACAACGACCAGTTCGGCCACGTCAACAACGTCGTGTACTACTCGTACTTCGACACGGCCGTGAACGGCTACCTGATCGAAGCGAGCGGTTGCGACGTGCGCCAGCTGCCGGCGATCGGCATCGTGGCCGAGACCAGCTGCAAGTTCATGAGCGAGCTGAGCTTTCCGGATACGGTGTACGTCGGGCTTGCGCTCGAGCGGCTCGGCAACTCGAGCGTCGTGTACCGCATTGGCTTGTTCCGCAACCAGTCGATTGAACCTGCCGCCATCGGCCGGTTCGTGCACGTGTACGTCGACAGCACCACGCGCCGGCCGGTGCCGATTCCGCCACAGGTGCGAGCGGCGTTGCAGACGCTCGATGAGGGTTACGTAGGGTTCGGGGCGCTGCCGTAAGGCGAATCCCGCAGTGTGCACATCACGCGATACAGCCGGCCCTGCGCGTTGCCGTGCAGCGCATCCACGATCATGCCTTCGGGATCACATCCCGCGGCGCTGCGCAGCAGCCGGTCGAAGCTGCGGATGTAGTTCTCGCAATGCTGCTTGCGGATAGGCGTCCCGTAGAACAGCGCCCAACCGTCGCGCGAATCGGCGAGCCGCACGTGCAGCAGGATCATGCGTCGGCTGAAGACCGACGACTCGCCGGAACTCAGTCGTGCAAACATCAAGTCGACTTCCTCGTCCGACACCACGCCGTCGCCGATCGTGCCCTGGCTCGAAATGAACAGCATCCCTGCGATCACCTCGAGCTGGTTCATCACCAGCTGGGCCACGTCGATGAACGTGTCCTGTCGCGCGTGCAGCTCGTTGGCGGCAATGGCGCGAGTCTGGATCTCGGCGTGCTCTGCCGTGCGTTGCATGACCTCGAACTGGCGCTGGATCGCGACGTTGTTCGCGGCGAGTTCGCGCTGCTGCAGGAACAGCCCGAGCACGAGCCAGAGAAAGGCGAGCGGTGCGAACGCACCGTCGAGGAAATCGCCGAGGTCGCCGAGCGGCAGCCGCATGAAAGCGGTCCAGCCCATGGACAGGGTGACGTACAGCACGCCTGTGCCAAGCCAGAGCGCCGTGAGTATCAGCCCAAGCTGGACTCGCCGATCGCGCTGCGACGCAAGGCTTGCCGGGTTCCGCTCATCGACCATGTCGTGCCCCCCCCGTTTGGTCTACTCGTACTCTCCTGCGGTCAGGACTCAATGCGGCGCGTGTGACGCGATCTTCTCGATTCGCCGGTCCGGCACGAGCCAGATCAACGCGACCACGACGTAGAGCGCAAGCGACAGCCAGCCCAATCGAAACGATACCGCAATGGCCAGCGCGTACAGCGCCAGGGACAGCTTGCCCTTCCAGTCCGCCTGCACCGCCTGCGCGAGCAGCGAATCCGGCCCCTCGGCACGGATGATCAGCGTCTGCAACCACGTATAGGAGAGTGCCGCCATCAGCAGCACCACGCCATACAGCGCGGTGGGCCACGTCGCGAAGTGATTCTCGCCCATCCAGCCGGTCGCGAAGGGTATCAGCGACAGCCAGAAGAGCAGCACCAGGTTGGCCCACAGCATCGATCCGGTCACCCGGCTGCAGAGCTGCAGCAGGTGGTGGTGGTTGTTCCAGTAGATGCCGAGATAGGCAAAGCTCAGCACGTAAGTCAGGAACACCGGGAGCAGCGGCGCGAGGGACGTGATCTCCGTGCCGTGCGGCACCTTGAGTTCCAGGACCAATATCGTGATCAGGATGGCGAGCACCCCGTCACTGAACGCCTCCAGTCGATGCTTGCCCAAGCGTGTGCCCGCTAATGCGCCGCAGGCACGGTGTTGCCGTCACCCGCCGTCGC
>JAPLSF010000394.1 GCA_026398785.1 Pseudomonadota bacterium
CTGCGGCTGCGCGAGCTGATGCAGTCGTTCGTGACGCCCGGCGCGGCGGGCGGCTACATCGTGCGCACCGCAGCGGAAGGCGCGGCGGTCGAGGCGCTGCGCGCCGACATGCTGTTCCTGCGCAAGCTCTGGGAAGTGCTCTCGACCAAGGCGGCAGGCACGCGCGCAGGCATGCTCGTGCACGAAGACCTGCCGCTGCCGCTGCGCCTGATGCGTGACCTCGTCGGCGAAGGCGTGGACCGCGTGCTGGTCGATCACGAGCGCACCTGCGAGCGCATGCAGGAATTCGCAACGACGTTCATGCCCGCGCACGGCGCCCGCGTCGAGCGTTACACCGGCAACCGGCCGCTCTTCGACCTGCATGGCGTGGAAGAAGAGGTCCAGCGCTCGCTCGAGCGCAAGGTGCCGCTCAAGTCGGGCGGCTACCTGATCATCGACCAGACCGAGGCGCTCACGACCATCGACGTCAACACGGGCGCGTACGTCGGGCACCGCAACCTCGAGGAGACGATCTACCGCACGAACCTCGAAGCGGCGGTTGCGATCGCGCGGCAGCTGCGGCTGCGCAATCTCGGCGGCATCATCATCATCGACTTCATCGACATGGAGGAGGAGGAGCACCGCAAGCAGGTGCTGCAGGCGCTCGAGAAGGCGCTGGCGAAGGATCATGCGAAGACGCACGTGTCTGCGGTGTCGCCGCTCGGCCTCGTCGAGATGACGCGCAAGCGCACTCGCGAAAGCCTGGCGCACCAGTTGTGCTCGCCTTGCCCGGCCTGCGAGGGCCGCGGCTTCGTGAAGACGCCGGAGACCGTCTGCTACGAGATCTTTCGTGAAGTGCTGCGTCAGGCGGGCCAGTTCGACTTCCAGCAACTCATGGTGCTCGCGCACTCGGACGTCATCGAACGCCTGCTCGACGAAGAGTCTGCCGCGCTCGGCGAACTCGAAGTGCTGGTCGGCAAGCCGATCCGCCTGCAGACCGAGGCGCTCTACCTGCACGACCAGTACGACGTGGTGCTCATGTGACTTCCAGCCGGTGGTGGCGCCTGGTCGCAGGCACCGCGGCCGGACTGCTTGTCGTGGTCGCGCTGCTGCTGACGGCGCTGCGCATTGCGATCGCCTACGTGCCGCACAATGAGCAGAAGTTGCGCACGTGGATCGAACGCCAGACGCACATGAAGTTCGAGTACTCGCGGCTCGACGCGCGACTGCGCTGGTATGGGCCGGAAGTCGTGCTGCGCGACTTGCGCGTGGTGGCCGAGGACGGCTCGCAGACATTGTTTGCCACGCGCGAAGGCAGCATCGGTCTGGACCTGTGGAATTTCCTCCGCACGGGTCAGTTCGTCGCCGGCCGGGTCCGCATTCTGGAACCGCGCGTCACCATCGTGCGCCTCGCCGATGGCCGCATCCGGCTGCTGGGCCTGCGCGAGCGTCCCGCCGATCGCCCGCCATTCGATTTCGACCGTCTCCCGGCAGGACGCGTCATCATCGACGATGCGACCGTCATCTATCGCGACCTGAAGACGGGTAGCGCGCCGCTCGAACTGACGAACCTCGATGTGCAATTGCGCCGCGATCGCGATTTCGTCGTGCTGGAAGGCAGCGCCAGGCTGCCCGACGAACTCGGCACGCAGGCGGACTTCAACGTGCGCCTGAAGGGCACGCTCGACGAGCGTGAGCACCTCGACGCACGCGTCGAAATCGATGCCGACTCCGTGCGGCTGGCCGGCCTCAAGGACTTCCTGCCAGCGCAGGTCGCCAGACCGCTCGCGGGATCCGGCCATCTGCGCGGCGTGTTCGCACTCGAGCAAGGCAAGGTGTCGAACCTGCGGCTCGGTTTTGAGTTGCACGACGTTGCGCTGCAGTTGCCGCGCCGTGCCGTGCCGCCGATCGAGGCCG
>JAPLSF010000084.1 GCA_026398785.1 Pseudomonadota bacterium
GAGCCAGCCATGGTCGGCAAAGCCCCGCTCCCCGCTGCGTCGAATCCCGGCCATCGGCAACCTCCTGTGGAATGTCCGCATATTGCCCTAGAATGCCCTCACCCGGCCTGTGGCCGACTGCTCCCGTCGCAGCGGTTACTCTGACCAGCGGCGAGGCCGGTTCCGACTAACCCCTGACCCATTTCCTATCACCTGTGGCCACCCCTCCCCGCATCGGCTTCGTCTCCCTCGGTTGCCCCAAGGCGCTGGTGGATTCCGAACGCATCCTGACGCGCCTGCGCGCGGAGGGTTATGACATCGTCGGCACCTACGAGGACGCCAACCTCGTCGTCGTCAACACCTGCGGCTTCATCGACGAGGCCATTCACGAATCGCTCGACGCGATCGGCGAGGCACTGGCGCGCAACGGCAAAGTCATCGTGACCGGGTGCCTCGGTGCCCGGCCGGAGACGATCACGGACCGTCACCCGTCCGTGCTGAAGGTGACCGGGGCGCACGCCTACGAAGAGGTGGTGCAGGCCGTGCACCAGCAGCTGCCACCGCTGCACGATCCGTTCGTCGACCTGGTGCCGCCGCAGGGCATCAGGCTCACGCCGCGGCACTATGCGTACCTGAAGATCTCCGAGGGCTGCAACCACCGCTGCACGTTCTGCATCATCCCGTCGATGCGCGGCGACCTGGCAAGCCGCCCGATCGGCGACGTGATGCTCGAAGCCGAGCGCCTCGTGCAGGCGGGCGTGAAGGAACTGCTCGTGATCTCGCAGGACACGAGCGCCTATGGCGCCGACCTCAAGTACGCCACGGGCTTCTGGGGCGGCAAGCCCGTGAAGGCCAAATTCGTCGATCTCGCGCGTTCGCTCGGATCGCTCGGCGCGTGGGTGCGCATGCATTACGTGTACCCGTACCCGCACGTCGACGACGTCATTCCGTTGATGGCCGACGGCAAGATCCTGCCGTACCTCGACATTCCGTTCCAGCACGGCAGCCCGCGCGTACTCAAGCTCATGAAGCGTCCGGCGCACGCCGAGAACACGCTCGAGCGCATTCGCCGCTGGCGTGAAATGTGCCCCGACATCACGCTGCGCAGCACGTTCATCGTCGGTTTCCCCGGCGAGACGGCAGCGGACTTCGAAGTGCTGCTCGACTGGCTGCGGGAAGCGCGGCTCGATCGCGTCGGCTGTTTCAAGTATTCACCGGTCGACGGCGCTGTGGCCAACGCCCTGCCCGACCCGGTGCCCGAGGCAGTGAAGGAAGAGCGGCTCGGGCGCTTCATGGAAGTGGCGGCGGCGATCAGCGCGGAAAAGCTCGCGGCGAAAGTCGGTCAGCACCTGCGCGTCCTCGTCGATCACGTCGACCCGGAAGACGGTGCCATCGCACGCTCGGCGGCCGACGCGCCGGAGATCGATGGCGTGGTACGCATCGCCAGGCCCGGTAAGAAGCTCCAGGCCGGCGACTGGGCCGACGTCCGGATCACCGGCGCCGATGCCTACGACTTGCAGGCGAAGATCGCGCGCATCTGACACCCATGGAGCGCAATTACATGACGCATCGATCCATCGCGGCCGTCGTCGCCGCAGTGGCCACGACTCTCTTCAGCCCGTTCACGGCATTCGCCCAGCAGCCCGGGTCGGCAGCGGCGGTTCCACCGGTCACCGCCGTCGCCAACCCGCTGGCCGAAGCCATCCGCGAACGCATCGATCACCTGCGCTACGAGAAGCACCAAGACGTACGCGGGGCAAGCATCATCGTCCCCGAGCTGGTGGCGAAGTACTACGAGGCACAGCAGTTCCAGCCGGCCTGGCAGGATCCGGCGAAGCTGGACGCACTCGTCGCGAGCATCGACGACCTGCGCAACGACGGTCTCGATCCCAATGACTACCACCTCGAAGCATTGCGGTCGTACCGCCTCGACGTGCGCATGAAGTCACCGCTCACGCTGCAGGATCGCGCCGACCTCGAACTGCTCGCGACCGACGCCTTCATGCTCGGGCTCTACCACGTCTACCTCGGCAAGGTGGATCCGGTGAAGTTGAGCTCGCAGTGGAACTTCGCGCAACGGCCGATTCCGTCGGTCGAAGAAGGGCTGCAGCGTTTCTCTGCGCGACTCGCCGCCGGCGAGATCCGCGAGGCCTTCGACAGCGCGCGTCCGTCGCACGTCTGGTATCAGCGTGGTCGTGAGCGCCTGCAGGAATACCGTGCAATTGCCGCGGCTGGCGGCTGGCCCAGCATTCCGGACGGCCCCGCGATGAAGCCCGGCATGGTCGACACGCGCGTGCCGATGGTGCGCAAGCGGCTCGAAGTCACGAAAGACCTCGTGTCGACGCCGGGCGCCGCTGTAGCCGAAGACCCCGACCTCTACGACGCGACGCTCGAGCAGGCGGTCAAGGCGTTCCAGGATCGTCACGGCCTGACGCCGGATGGTGCAATCGGACCAGGCACGCGCGCAGCGATGAACGTGTCGGTGGCACAGCGCATCGACCAGATCCGCATCAACCTCGAGCGCGGGCGCTGGACTCTGCACGAGATGAAAGGCGAGTTCGTGCTGGTGGACGTCGCGGGCTTCTACGCGAGCTACTTCCGCAACGACGAACCCATCTGGACGTCGAAGGTGGTCGTGGGCAGGGACGAACGCGAGACGCCGATCTTCCGCTCGAAGATCACCTACGTTGTGTTCAATCCGACCTGGACCATTCCGCCGGGCATCCTGGTCAAGGACAAGCTGCCGGACCTCAAGCGCAATCCGGGCGCGCTCAAGAAAATGAACATCCGCGTGCTGGACGGCAGTGGGCGTGAAGTGAATCCCTATTCGGTCAACTGGAATCAGTACGGACCCTCGCGCTTGCCGCCGTACCAGTTCGTGCAGGACCCGGGCCCGAACAACGCGCTCGGCCTGGTCAAGGTCATGTTCCCGAATCCGTACCTGGTATACCTGCACGATTCGCCGGCGAAATCGCTCTTCGAGCAGGACCAGCGCACGTTCAGCTCGGGCTGTATCCGCGTGCAGAAAGCGTTCGAGCTCGCCGAACTCGTGCTCAACGATCCGCAGTGGAACAGGCAGAGCATGGACGCAGTGATCGCGACGAAGGAAACGCGGACGGTCAACCTGAAGCAGCCGGTCCCGGTGCTGATCCTGTACTGGACGGCGCAACCGCGACCGGATGGCCAGATGGTCTTCCGCAACGACGTCTATGGACGCGATCTGGCAACGCTCGCGGCGCTCAACAGCGACTTCCGCCTGCCGGTACTGCACTGACGCATAAAAGAAGGCCGGCGAACCTTGCGGTGGCCGGCCGAATTTTCACGCAGGAGGAAAAACGTACGGAGCATAGGTTGCTCCCGGAACTTTCTTCCGGCTTCCGGAATGTCCGCCAGTCCGTAGGTGAAAATTACTAGGAGGAATGGACGGCGCGGCGTCGACGCACGATGATCGCGCATGCTCGCACTGCGCTATCACTCCATCGGCGACCTGGCTGGACTCGGTCTGGAAGACATTCCCGTTCCGGAACCCGCCGCGGGCGAGGTGCTCGTGCGCATCCGCGCCGCGAGCCTGAACCCAGTGGACTGGAAGATCGCGACCGGCAGTTTTCGCCTGATCGTACGGGGCGGCGTGCCGCGCACGATGGGGTCGGATTTCGCCGGCGAAGTGACTGCGATCGGCTCCGGCGTGACGACGTTTACGCCCGGCGATCGAGTGTTCGGCTTCATCGATCCTTTCCGGCGCACTGGCGGAACTTTTGCCGGGTTTGCCGCGGTTCCAGTCGAGTTCACGCACCACTTGCCGGCGGAGCTCGGTTACACCGATGGCGCCGCACTGGCGTGCGTTGGCGCCACCGCAGTCACCCTGTGCAATCTCGGCCACGTCGGCACCGGCAGCAAAGTGCTGGTGAATGGCGCCTCGGGCGGTGTCGGTCACGTGGCGGTACAGGTCGCTCACGCACGTGGTGCACAGGTCACCGCAACGGCGAGCGCGGCCCGTCACGAGTTCGTCCGCTCGCTTGGTGCGCATTCTTGCATCGACTACCGGACCGAGCCAATGAAGCGCTGGCCCGGCGATTTCGACGCCGTACTCGACTGCGTGCCCAACATTCCGCGATCCGTGCAGCGCCGCTTGCTGACGCGGAGGGGACACTACGTCACGACGGTGCCCAATGCGGCGACGTTTGTGCTCGATCCTCTCATCAACCGTTGCGGCGGCAGGCAGCGACACGGCGTCATGCTCAAGCCGGACGCCGGCGTGATCGAAGAAGTGCTGGGTTATGTGGCGCAGGGCCGGCTGCGCTGCGCAATCGAGCGTGAGTTCCCGTTGCAACTGGCGCGGGATGCGATCGAGCGCTCACGCTCGGGTCGGGTGCAGGGCAAGATCGTGCTGCGCATTTCCTGAGAGCAGGGATGTTCCGAAAAATGGGGACGCTCACCTGTTTTCCGAAATAGGTGAAATAGGTGGAAATAGGTGAGCGTCCCCATTTTCTCGTCCCGTGTTCGTCAGTGGTGATGGCCGCCGGGCCCGTGCACGTGACCGTGCTCGAGCTCTTCCTGCGTCGCATCGCGCACTTCGGTGATCTCGACTTCGAAGTTGAGGTGCTCGCCCGCCAATGGATGGTTGCCGTCGATGGTGACCATGTCGCCCTGGATACCGGTAACCGTCACCGTGCGCGTGTGGCCGTCCGACGTCTGTGCCTGGAACTGCATGCCGGGCTTCACGTTCGAGACGTTGCCGAACGAGCGCTTCGGCACGCGCTGGATGAGCTCGGCATCGCGTTCGCCGTAGCCATCTGCCGGCGCAATTTTCACGCTGAGCTTCGCGCCAGATGATTTGCCTTCGAGTTCGCGCTCGAGGCCCGCAATCAGGTTGCCGTGGCCCTGGATGTAGGCGAGCGGATCGCCGCCCGACGAGCTGTCGATCACTTTGCCCTCGTCGTTGGTGAGGGTGTAATGGATCAGCACGACCTTATCCGCTGCAACGACCATAAAGCGACTCCGGAGTTAGGAAGGGGGAAGAGGAAGGGAGGAAGGATAGGAAGGGAAGAAGAAAGGAGAACGGATTCAGACGGGTTGCCCGTCCTTGAGCTTGAGCCAGCCGCGCACGACACGGTAGATGACCCAGACGCCGATGATGAAGATGCCGATCGGGAACGTGACGAACCCGACGAGCACGAAGAACAGGGGCAGCGACAGCAGGAACACGACCGTGACCCAGAGCGCGGCGAACCAGAACGTGCGCAGCTGCCAGGTGAAGTGCGATTCCAGGTGGGTGCCGCGGGCATCGCCGCGGCGGATGTAGTTCATCACCACGGCAATGATCGACGGCAGGCCGAACACGAAGGCCGTGGCGATGAACGCCGAGCCGAACATGCCGATCAGGGCGCTCGCCGCGTGCAGCGCATACATCCAGTGGGTGTAGCTGACGAGTGATGCGTCGGCGATTTTCAGCGCAGAAGCCGGCGAGTTCATAGATTCTGTGTCCTTGTGACCGGATCCGTGGGGCGTCTATCCTACTGTGTCCCGCCGCCAGGTGGAGGAACGCCCTGTCGCATCGCAGCCTCCCAATGGCGTTTCGGCACGTGGGTTCGCAGCCGCCGGGCCACGAGGTCGATCACTGCCGCGTCGATCTCGTGCCCTAGCAGCGGGATGACGTCCGCCACCACGTCGGCGCCCAGCGCGACGAGGTGTCTGGCCGCTTCGACGGTGAAGCCGTAATGGATTACTTCGTCGGTCTTGCCGTGGACGAGGAACAGCGTAGTACCGCCCGGGTTGGACTCCGGCAGTTGGGCGTAGCGACCGGCGAGGGCCACCACGCGTCCGGCAAGCACGTCGTCGCCCGCCTGGGTCGCCGCCTCGAGAACCATGCTGGCCCCCTGCGAAAAACCCACCAGCACAGTGGCCTCCGGGCCGAGGCCCGTATCGCGCTGCCATTGCCGGATGGCCGCCACGAACGGCGGCATCGCAGCGGCGACCCGCTCGACCCGCTTGGCGTCGTCGATGCCTGTGACCGAAAACCACTGGTAGCCGCAGCCGAGGTTCGTCGGATGAGGCGCTCGCAGACTCACCACCAACGCTTCCGGGTACTCTGCCGAGAGCCGCTCGCCCACCGGCCGCAGGTCCTCTTCGTTGGCGCCGAGGCCATGGAACAGCAACACGAGCTGCCGTGCCGTGCCGCTCGGCTGCTGCAGGATCAATGCTGCCTGCTTCATGCAGTGCGGGCTGGGTTCATGGCACTCACGGACGAGGGTACCCGGGGTCAAGCCCCGAGTTGCTTGAAATAGAGCACGGTCGGAAACAGCTCCCCGCCTGGCGTGGCCGCGTAGTCCGGTATCTCACCCGCGCGGGTCCATCCGAGATGGCGGTAGACGTCCTCCGCGTGCGATGCGAGCAGCGTGTCGAGGAACAGCAGCGAACGCTTGCGGCGCCTCGCCTCAGCTTCCAACTCACGCATCAAGAGCGTCGAGACGCCGTTCCCGCGCGCAGCACGCAGCACCTGGAGCTTCTGCACCTCGGCCCGATGCTGGCCGTTGTCCTTGTCGCACAATGCAAGCTGCACCGTTCCGACGACGACGCCATCCCTCTCTGCGACCCAGAGCAGCAGGCTCTCGCCGAGGGATGCGAACACTCCGCGCCAGTAGCGATCCGCGGTCTCGCGTGACAACGGCGCGAGGAAGCCGATCGACGCACCCGAATGCACCGCGTCGATCAATAGCTGCCCGAGCGGCTCAATCAACGCAAGCTCCGTCGCGGCGACTCGACGCACGACCAAAGCCTCGGACCGGAAGGCCGGCCCACGCGCCGGGTCAGGACCGGAAGTCGGCTTGCAGCCGCCAGGTTTGAAGACGCGCAAGGTGGACGGCGGATTGGTCGCCAGTTTCGACGCCGGCCGGCGCGGCCGCGGCCGCAGTTCACCACCGCAATTCGGGCACTTGCCGTTCAGGTGCCGCTCCGCGCAGGTCGCGCAGAACGTGCACTCGAACGAGCAGATCCGGGCGAGCGACGACTCCGGCGGCAGGTCGGTGTCGCAACATTCACAGGAGGGGCGTATCTCGAGCATGGCCCATCGAACCATCGTGTCGAACCGTTACGGCAAGCCTAGCACTGTTTTTTGGACGCGGTCTTGGATGGGAAACGGCGCATTCCGGACCCGGTCTCATCGGGGTTTTCCCCATCCGTAACCTCACGGATGTGTTGCTCCTGGACTACCTCCTAAGCTTCACTAGCGATTTTCGAAGGTCAGGATTGCGGTCCGCCCGAATCCCTCACGGAGACACAGACATGAAGCTCACCAAGTTCGCCCTGCTGGCGGTCACCGCTGGTTGCACCCTGGCCAGCCAGGGCGTGTATGCCCAGGCCATGGAAGTCGTGACGGTCGAAGCCGTCCGCGAGATCGTCGTCGGCAAGACGCCGATCGGCGCGCCGATCAAGGAACTGACCATCCGTTCGCGCGTCAGCTACGCGGACCTCGACCTGACCAAGGCCGCCGACGCCGCGACGCTCGAAAAGCGCGTCAGGGACATCGCCACTTCGTCGTGCAAGGAAATCAAGGTCGATGTGCCCGTCGAGGGCTGGACGGTCGATCGCTGCATCCGCGAAGCGACCGAAGGGGCGATGGGGCAGGTGAACAAGGCCGTTGCCGACGCGAAGGCTGCGAAAAAGTAATCGAGCCACAAGCTCGGGAATCGAAAGGCGGGTGGCCTCACGGTCACCCGCCTTTTCGTGCGCGCCTAGACGAGTTGCTGCGCCACCGCGCCGGCGGCGCGTTCGCCCGATTCGATCGCGCCTTCCATGCCACGCGCACTCACCGACGTGTGTTCGCCGCAGAAATGCAAGCGGCCCCGCGGCTGGAACATTGCGGGCAGGAACTTCGTGACCGTGCCGGGATTGAAATAAGCCCACGCACCGCCGGCGAACGGGTCCTGCTCCCAGGAATGCTGGCCGATCACCTGCAGCGCACCCTTGGCCGCGGGCCGCATCTGCTCGATCTGCGCCACGACATAGCGCGCAGCGCCTTCCTTGCCAAGCCGATCGAGGTGCCGCGCACCCGGTCCAAACGCCGAGACGAGGAAGCTCGACACCTGGTCGTCCTTCGCTTCGTGATAGATCGCGGAGACACGGCCGATCGAGTCGGTCCACATCGAGGGCTCGAGGTCGTCGTCCTCCCAGAACGGACGTGACACCTGCAGCGCAACCTGGTGGATCGGCTGGTAGGGCAGCGATTTCACGGCCCGCTCCTGCACGCCTTCAAGGTCCGGCCGCAGGTTGATGCGCCGCAGCGTGGTGAAGGGCACGGCACACACGACGGCACGCGCCGTGTATCTGGCACCGTCTGCCGTGCGGACCGAGACGCCCGCATCCGTCGTTTCGATGGCCTTGACGGTCTGATTGAACCGCACCGGCTGCCGCAGCTGCGCCGCCATCGCGACCGGGATATTCTGGTTGCCACCCCTTGCCTGCAGCATCACCGGCTTGGCGGATTTCTGTGCCGCGGTGAATGCCGACACGTACGCCATCATCAGCGCGGAGATGTCCTTGGCATTCACGCCGTAGGTCGGAATCGTGTCGTACGCGAGTTCGATCATCGGATCGGTTGCGCCCTGCTTGCGCAGGAAATCGCGCATCGAAACGTCGAACGGCGCGTTCTTCGCCTCGTACCAGCCATCAGTCGACGTGAGCGGATTTTCCTGGCTCGTCACCAGGGGCACGTATTGCCACGGCATCATTTCGCGCAGCGCGGGCGGGAACGGATTGCGGGGCGAATCCACCCATTCGGACCGGCTCATCGGCTTGCCATCGAGCACGAGCGTGAACTTCGAATGCTTCGACAGCCGCGGCACCTGATCTTCGAGCGGCACGGCGACGCGCGTCGCGACCGCCATCAGTCGCCGGTAATCGCCGTAGATGATGTTGCCGCCAGCCTCGGGGACACCATGGACGTTGCCGAACGTGAAGACGCGGCCACCCACGCGGTCCCGACCTTCCAGCACGAGCACCTTGAAGCCCTTCTGCTCCAGGGTCCAGGCCGCCTGCAGGCCGGAGAGACCAGCTCCGACGACGATGACGTCCGCCGTGTCCTCGACGGCCCAGGCTCGGCGCCCGGCAAGCAGGGTGGCGCCGGTGAGCACGCTCGAGTGCAGCAGGAATTCGCGACGGGAAAGGGTCATCGGCGGCACGCCTCCAGAATCGCAGCCGGCAATCCGGCCCCTGAGTACGACCGGTTATTTGACGGTGACAGTGGTGTGAACGGTACGCGTACTTTTACGGGTGGGGTTTCTACGGACCGCTGGCCGGGCTGCGCGCCGGGGTTGGCGCACCGACGCCATTCAGCGGCGCTCCATCTCGACGATCATCGTGCGGCCGGTCAGGACCGCGAAGGAATTCATCCGCGCTAGATGTTCCCGGTTTTCCGCGTATATCGCGGGGGTCTTGCGGCGGGCATGCATCGCGACGATCGCCGAACCCAGCTGTACGAGCGGCCACAGCACGAGCAGCGCCGCAGAGCCCGACTTGACGCGATCTGTGGAACAGCCGGTCACGCGGAAGCCAGCCTTCTCGGCCATGTACGAGATGTAGTACATGGACACCGGATGGATGTGGCCGCCGACGTGCTGTGGATCGTAGCCATGAATTGGCAACGGCCCGAACAGTTCGGGGAATCCGGCCACCAGCGTGCGCACACGCGACGTCAAGCTGAGCACGTTCGGCGTCGTCAGCACGAACCGGCCGCCGGGCCGCAGCACTCGATGCACCTCACGAAAAAACAGGAACTGGTCTTCGAGGTGTTCGAGCACTTCGACCGAGTACGCGAGGTCGACGCTCTGGTCGTCGAGCGGCAGTCCACCGTGCAGGTTGATCGCATGGCACCGCACTTCCGGCACGCGAAAGTTGTCGGGAAAAAGATCGCACGCTTCCAGCTTTGTCGCATACCCCTTGCTCGTGATCAGGTCGTGGACGCGACGCGCAAGGTAGCCCTCGCCGGCGCCGATATCGAGCACAAGTCCGGCCTGCGCCAGGTACGGCTCCAAAAGGGCGAAGACCTTGGCATTGGTCTTCGGCAGCGAATAGGAAACGGGCATCGGCGCACCGGTCACCGCGGGGTTCATCATGGTGTCCTCGACTGCCGCATCGCCGGGTGCGCAGCAGCAACACCCGGCTTGGCGAACTCGGTTCCCGCGAGGATAGCGTCAAAGCGGGCTTGCTGCTCGCTGCGCGTGGGCGATGGCGCCAACATCACGCGTTCCTTCTCGCTGCCACCGACATCGACGTGATGCACGATCAGGCTGTCCGTCGTCTGCTCGGCAACTAGAGTGTCGCCGGCGACGGCGGTGAACGAGTGCCGCTCGAACGGCACGATGTCGAGGTCGAGCCGCGCGGCCTGACCATGCAGTCGCCACGTGTACCGCCTGCCGCGATCGGAACGCTCATACGCTGAGTGCAGGACGCCCGCACCGATCCTCGAACTGAATACGACGTTGCCGAAAGCCTTTGGCAGCCGGGGCGCCAGACGAATCGCACCCTGCTCCAGGTCGGGCTGGATGCCGAGAAAGCCCTGGTACCAGACGCGCAGCTGCTCGGCGTTCGACCACCCCTGCAGGTACGTCCCCGTGAGACGCGGCGCGGGTTCGCCGGGATGCGGGTACGCGTCGAGGTTCTCGGGCAACCCGCCCACCACGCCGCGAGTGAGTGCGATTTCGTTCGTGTTCGTGAACAGTCGCCATGCCAGGTCGGCCTGACCCAGTTCGATCATGCGTTGCATCGCGATGCCGTTGAGCCAGGGCCAGATTGCGCCGTTATGGTAGGCCGCGTCCTTGTGATAGTGCTCCGGCGCCACGTGGTACGGATGAAAGCCGGGATCGTCCTGATCGAGCGTCGCCACGCCCCACGGATACACCAGGGCTTGCCACGCTTGCCGGGTTGCGCGTGCGACAGCGGCCGGTTGGTCCAGCAGCTGCAGACTGAACAGCGCATTCGGTCGCACCTGCGGATTCGGGACGTCGCGCGCGTCGAGATGGTCGGCGACGCGGCCGGTGGCCGGATCCACGAAGTCGTGCGCGAACCGACTGCGCAACCGATCGGCTGCCGCTGACCAGCGCGTTGCCGCTTCCCTGTCGTCCAGCGCAGCCGCGAATTCCGCACCGGCCCGCAGTTGCTCGTACCACAACGCCTGGATGTCGTTGGCGCGTGTGCTGCGCGGCGAGTAAGACGCCTTATCGGGTTCGCGGCGTGCATCCATCCACGTTTCGTTGTCCGCGTGCACGAGGTAGCCGGAAGCGTCGGTGAAGTTCGCGAGCGCGCCCTCGATGCTGGCCTTCACGTTCGGATACAGCTCGGCCACGATGGAGCGATCGCCCGTGTAGCGCACGTAGTCCCGCAATGCGATGACCCAGCGCGGCGTGCCGTCCGTCGTGTGGTAATCGATGCTGCCGGGTTTGATTATGTTGGGCAGGCGCCCGTAGAAGCGGGATGTTCGATCGAGGTCCTGGAATCCAGCGAACGAGGTCAGGATGGCGCGGGCTTCCTCGAAATGGCCCGTGACGAGCGTCGCACCGGGCAGCGAGATGAAACTGTCGCGACCCCAGTACTCGCTGAACCAGGGCAGCCCGGCGTAGATGCCGTCACCGCGCTGGCGGGTCACGAGCGAATCCATCGTCAGCTGCAGCCAGCGCAGCGCCTCCATCAGCCGGGGATCGTCGCTCCACAGGTAATGATCGCCGCTGACCACACTTTCGAGTCGCGCACGTCGCGCCGCTTCCCAGGCAGGTGCGTCCGCGACTGCTTGTTCAAGAAGCCGACGGGCGGCTGCACGCGATGGACCCACGGCGATCAGGAAGCGATTGCCGCTGCGACCCACGGCGATGTGGTCGATGGCGCTCGTGTCGGCTGCCGGTGTGGCCGTGTATTCGTCGATGTCCTGCCCGCTTTGCACGAGCGAGACCGTGTCACCCGACAGTTGCAACGCCACGCCACCTCTGGCACCAGCGACTGCCACCTCGACCACGTCCTGCCCGTCGAACAGTCGCAGCGTCTCGGTGATTCCCTGTGGATAGGTGCGGATCAATGCATCCGGCCGCACGACTACCGTGGCCGTCTGCGGATCGAGTGCCGCCCCGGCAACGCTCAGCCGGTAATCGCTGAAGATGCGCCGACTCGCGATGTTGAAGCCGCGAAAGAACGCGTGCTCGGGGTGGTCGTTGCGGTGCGTCTGCGTGTAGTAGAACGCGGACCGCTTGTTGGTGAAGGAAACAGCACGGTTCTCGTTGGCGCTGACGGGGATCGCCAGCGAGTCGAGCGCAACGGCACCGGCCGTCGGGGGTGACGCGGGCAGCTGCGGCGTGGAATGGCAGGCGGCCAGCAGCAAAGTGGCCGCAGTGCACGCCCAGGCCGCGAGAGTTCGGGACATCGGCATTCAAGGCACCTTATCGAAAAACGCAGGACCTGTCCCGCGCAGCAGGCGGTGCCGTTACTGTCGCAATTTAAGGGAAAAGACCGGTTCGGAGTATCCTTGCGCCAGATTCAGCGAGACCCGACGCCTGGGTTTCGAACAACCCGGGATCCGCTCATGACCAGTCCTCCGTCGCTCCCCAGGCACGCCCGTGTCGTCATCGTCGGCGGCGGCGTCATCGGCACGTCGACTGCGTACCACCTTGCGTTGATGGGGTGGCAGGACATCGTACTGCTCGAGCGCCATCAGCTCACCGCCGGCACGACGTGGCACGCGGCCGGACTCATGGTCACGTACGGGTCGACATCGGAAACGTCGACCGAGATCCGCAAATACACCCGCGACCTCTATGGCCGGCTCGAAGCCGAGACCGGACAGGCGACGGGATTCATGCCGATCGGTTTCATCGAGGTCGCTTCCGACAAGGACCGCCTCGAGGAATTCCGGCGCGTCGCCGCGTTCAACCGCTACTGCGGCATCGACGTGCAGGAGATTTCGCCGCGCCAGGTCCACGAGCTCTTCCCGCTGGCGAAGGTGGACGACATCGAAGCCGGCTTCTACGTCAAGGAAGACGGCCGCGTGAACCCGGTCGACGTCACGATGGCGCTCGGCAAAGGTGCGCGCATGCGCGGCGTGAAGATTTTCGAAGGCGTGCCGGCGACCGGTGTGCTGCAGAAAAATG
>JAPLSF010000079.1 GCA_026398785.1 Pseudomonadota bacterium
CTGCCTCCGCGAGCTTGACTGTATACGGCATTGCCGTATATTCCAGAGATGTTCAGCTTCATCGAGACACGAGCGTTCACCAAGCTGGTGCTCGAGTACCTGACCGATGCCGAGTATGTGGCGCTGCAGTCCGCGCTAATCGTTGATCCAGAGGCCGGCCCCGTGGTCCCCGGTTCAGGAGGTGTCCGCAAGTTGCGCTGGGCTGCTCCTGGCCGAGGCAAGCGTGGTGGCTATCGCATCATCTATTACGTACGACGAGCGAACGGGATCATCTGGATGCTGACGATGTACCCGAAGAACGTAGCCGACAGCATTCCGGCCCACGTCCTGCGGCAGATTCGTGAGGAAGTCGACAATGCGTAAGGCAAAGCGAAATATTGGGCAGGAGATTCTGGACGGGCTTCGCGAATTGAAGCGCGGAGAAGTAAGTCGCGTCATCAATGTGCCCGACGTGGCTTCCATCCGGGAGAAGACTGGCCTGTCGCAGTCACGCTTTGCAGCGTTGCTCGGTGTTTCCGTGCGAACGCTGCAGGACTGGGAGCAAGGCCGACGGGCGCCCTCTGGCGCGGCCCGGACGCTCTTGCTTGTTGCCGATCGCAATCCTCACGCGCTCCTCGACGTTGCGTAAGGATGGTGTGACCGCAGAAGGTCGTTCTTTCGCCTGGAGGATCCGCTTTCAGGTGCAACTTCTGAGCGATTCAAGTAGCGTCGGAGCGGGAATTGGCCAGATCAGGAAGATCGTAGTTGGCGAATCAGGCGACCGCTCGTGAGTGGAATTCCCGGCTCCTGCGGTCAGCCATCGCAGTCGTCTCAAGCTGCATGGCTGTCGCTGCGCTGGGCGAGACTCAAAAAGAAATCATCGCCGAGCACTTCGGCAAGGAAATCAGCCCTTCTCAACTCGTCGTCACCATGGAACGCACCAGGTGCTTCGGTTCGTGCCCGTCGTACCGCGTGACGATCACGGGAACCGGGGATGTCGAGTACGAGGGGTTGGACTGCGTAAAGACCCGCGGTGTCAGGCGAGGAACGGTGTCACCCGAGACGGCACTCGGCCTGGTGAACGACTTTCTTCACGCGCATTTCTTCGACGCCTCGTCCGAATACATTGCGCTGGACGAAATCCGGTCGTACGGCGGTCGGCTCGAGGTCGGAGGCCCGATCACGTCAGACGGGCAAAGCACGTACCTCCAGCTGAAGCTCGGCAGGCACGAGAAACGTGTGCGGCTGTACGACCACTATCCGAACGACCTCGGGGTCATTCCCGACAGGATCGACCAAGCCGCCAACGTCGAGCAATGGATTGGGTCCTATTGCGAACGCCAACGCATGCCCCAGGCATGCCTTGGCCCGGACGCCCCCGAATGCAAACTCAAGCAAGTTCCGGACCAGTCAGAAAAATGAAGTGCCAACGAGGTCCGCTTTCGGCAGCAGTAGACCGGTCGTGGTCGAAGGCGTACCAACGCAACTCGATGCCTGAGCCAAAGAAAACGGCCGCACAATGGCGGCCGCTCTCCTGCTCCGACTAACCCCTATCCCCTAACCCCTTGCCGGCCAGGGACTGGTGCAGCCGGCTAGTACCGGTAATGGTCGGTCTTGAACGGACCCTGCGCCGACACGCCGATGTACGCCGCCTGCTCGGGCGTCAGCGTCGTCAGGTGCACGCCGATGCGCTCGAGGTGCAGCTGCGCGACCTTCTCGTCGAGGTGCTTCGGCAGCACGTAGACGTCCTTGCCGTACTTCGCGCCGTGCTTGTAGAGCTCGATCTGCGCGAGCACCTGGTTCGTGAACGAATTGGACATCACGAACGACGGGTGACCCGTCCCGCAGCCGAGGTTCACGAGGCGGCCTTCCGCCAGGATGATCAGGCGCCTGCCGTCCGGGAAGATCACGTGGTCGACCTGCGGCTTGATGTTCTCCCACTTGTACTGCTTGAGCGCGGCGATCTCGATCTCGCTGTCGAAGTGGCAGATGTTGCAGACGATGGCCTGGTTCTTCATCCGCTGCATGTGTTCGTGATTGATCACGTTCACGTTGCCGGTCGCGGTGACGAAGATGTCCGCCTTGTCGCAGGCCTCATCCATCGTCACCACGCGGTAGCCTTCCATCGCCGCCTGCAGCGCGCAGATCGGGTCGATTTCGGTGATCCACACCTGGGCCGACAGGGCGCGCAGCGATTCCGCCGAGCCCTTGCCGACGTCGCCATAACCCGCGACGACCGCTACCTTGCCGGCGATCATCACGTCCGTCGCGCGCTTGATGGCGTCCACGAGTGACTCGCGGCAGCCGTACAGGTTGTCGAACTTTGACTTGGTGACCGAGTCGTTGACGTTGATCGCCGGGAACGGCAGCTCGCCCTTCTTCGCGAAGCCGTAAAGGCGCTTGACTCCCGTCGTCGTTTCTTCGGTCACGCCCTGGATCTGCGCGAGGCGCTTCGAATACCAGCCCGGGCTGGACTCGAGACGCTTGCGGATCGAGTTGTACAGCGAGACTTCTTCTTCGTTGGTCGGCTTCGAGATCAGCGACGCGTCCTTCTCGGCCTTCGTGCCGAGCAGCAGCAGCAGCGTCGCGTCGCCGCCGTCGTCGAGGATCATGTTGGCGTGCTGGCCGTTCAGCCATTCGAAGATGCGGTGGGTGTATTCCCAGTAGTCGTCGAGCGTCTCGCCCTTGTAGGCGAAGACCGGCGTGCCCGTCGCGGCGACGTACGCAGCGGCGTGGTCCTGGGTGGAGTAGATGTTGCACGAGGCCCAGCGCACGTCGGCGCCGAGCGCCTTCAGCGTGTCGATCAGCATCGCGGTCTGGATGGTCATGTGCAGCGAGCCGGCAATGCGCGCGCCCTTGAGGGGCTGCTCCCTGGCGAATTCCTTGCGGATGGCCATCAGTCCTGGCATCTCGCTTTCGGCAATCAGCATTTCCTTGCGGCCCCAGTCGGCGAGCGCAAGGTCGGCCACGACGTAGTCCTGGCCAGGCTTCGAAGCAATTACGGCAGCGTTCATCGGACGATCCTCTCTCGGTGGACCGTGGCCATTCGAACAGGCGGCGAGGGGGGATTCGCTCTTCTCGCTCGCCTGAACGACACCACGTGGTTCAGCGAGCGCGGTTGGGTAAACCCAAAGCCCGAGCCTGGCGGACAAGACGGTCCGTTGCAGCGCTCCTCGGGCAGGGCGGCGATAGTACCGTAGGGGAGGAAGGACAGGAAGGGCAGGAAGGGCAGGAAGGCCCGGAAGGCCAGGAAGGCCAGGAAGGTCAGGAAGGCCAGGAAGGTAGGCAGGCAGGCACCTCTTCTCCTTCCTGACCTTCCTGCCCTTCCTGCCCTTCCTGTCGTTCCTCGCCTTCCTCGCCTTCCTACAGCCCCGCGTCCTTCCGCAGCGCCTCCGCCTTGTCGGTCTTTTCCCAGGTGAAGGCGGTGAACGCCTCGCTCTTTTCGACGCGCTTGCCCGCGATGGTTTCTTTCCACTTGTACGTCATATGGACCGGGTCACGGCCAAAATGGCCGTACGATGCGGTCGCGCGGTACATCGGGTGAACCAGGTCGAGCATCTTGATGATGCCGTACGGGCGCAGGTCGAAGTGCGCGCGCACCAGTTGCTCGAGACGGTCCTGGCTCACCTTGCCGGTCCCGAAAGTGTCGACCGTAATCGAGGTCGGCTCGGCCACGCCGATCGCATAGGACACCTGGATTTCGCAGCGGTCGGCCAGGCCGGCAGCCACGAGGTTCTTGGCGACATAACGCGCCGCGTAGGCGGCAGAACGGTCCACCTTGGACGGATCCTTGCCGGAGAACGCGCCGCCGCCGTGGCGGGCCATGCCGCCATAACTGTCGACGATGATCTTGCGGCCGGTGAGGCCGCAGTCGCCGACCGGGCCGCCGATGACGAAGTTACCCGTCGGGTTGATGTGGAACCTGGTGTCCTTGCCCAGCCATTCCTTCGGCAGCACGTGCTTGATCACGAGTTCCATCACGGCTTCGCGCAGGTCTTCGAGCTTCACGTCCGGGTCGTGCTGGGTGGAGAGCACCACGGCGTCGAGTCCGGTGACCTTGCCGTCTTCATAGCGGCAGGTGACCTGGGACTTCGCATCCGGGCGCAGCCACGGCAGCAGGTTGTTCTTGCGGACTTCGGCCTGGCGCTCGACGAGCTTGTGCGCGTAGCAGATCGGCGCCGGCATCAGGCTCGGCGTCTCGTTGCTGGCATAACCGAACATGAGGCCCTGGTCGCCGGCACCCTGTTCTTCGGGGTTGCTGCGGTCGACGCCCATCGCGATGTCGGGCGACTGCTTGCCGATGATGTTCAGCACGCCGCAGGTGCGGCCGTCGAAACCGACGTGCGACGAGGTGTAGCCGATGTCGGTGATGACGCCGCGGACCAGGTCTTCGAGGTCCACCCAGGCTTCCGTCGTGACCTCACCGGCCACGATCGCCACGCCGGTCTTGACCAGCGTTTCGCAGGCGACGCGCGAGCGCTTGTCCTGCGAAATCATTGCATCGAGCACCGCGTCCGAAATCTGGTCGGCGACCTTGTCCGGGTGGCCTTCGGAGACGGATTCGGAGGTGAACAGATAACCGGTCGACATGAGTGAGCTTCCCAGGGCAAACAGCCGCGGATTATAGAGCGAGTCGGAATGTCCTTGGCGCCCTTTGAGTGTGGCGTGATGTCAATCCCGGTCTTGCGCAGCTGCGGGACCCCTCATTTCGACAGATTTCATGTGACCCGGCTCCCGCCCGGACGCTAAAATGACCGGATTTCCACGAGGGTTCACGATGCCCACACGCCGGCAGCTCGCCAACGCCATCCGGGCGTTGAGCATGGACGCGGTCCAGAAGGCCAATTCCGGTCACCCCGGCATGCCCATGGGCATGGCCGACATCGCGCAGGTCCTGTGGGCGGACCACCTCAAGCACAACCCGGGCAACCCCGGGTGGTCCGACCGCGACCGCTTCGTGCTGTCGAACGGGCACGGTTCGATGCTGCTCTACTCGCTGCTCCACCTGACGGGCTACCCGCTCACGATCGACGACCTCGGCAACTTCCGGCAGTTCGGATCGCACACGGCGGGCCACCCGGAGGTCGACCGGCACCTCGGCATCGAGACCACGACCGGCCCCCTCGGCCAGGGCCTCGCCAATGCCGTCGGCATGGCGCTCGCCGAAAAGCTGCTCGCGGCCTCGTTCAACCGGCCGGGGCACGCGATCGTCGACCATCACACCTACGTCTTCCTCGGCGACGGCTGCCTGATGGAAGGCGTTTCGCACGAAGTCTGTTCGCTGGCCGGCACGCTCAAGCTCGGCAAGCTCGTTTGCTTCTACGACGACAACGGCATCTCCATCGACGGTGAAGTGCACGGCTGGTTCACCGACGACACGCCGCAGCGGTTCGAAGCGTACGGCTGGCATGTCGTGCCGAACATCGACGGCCACGATGCCGCCGCGATCGAATCCGCGATCCAGGCGGCGAAGGCGGATCCGCGTCCGTCGCTGATCTGCTGCAAGACCATCATCGGCTGGGGTTCGCCCAACAAGCAGGGCACCGAAGCCACGCATGGCGCGCCGCTCGGCGACGCCGAGGTCGCGGCGACGCGCGAAAGGCTCGGCTGGACCGCCGCGCCGTTCGTCGTGCCGGACGACATCCGTGCGGGCTGGGACGCCAGGGCGAAGGGCGCGGCCGTCGAGAAGACCTGGCAGCAGCAGTTCGGGGCCTATCGCACGGCCCATCCGGCGCTCGCGGCTGAATTCGAGCGTCGCCAGCGCGGTGAGTTGCCGGCCGACTGGCGTGGCAAGCTGCAGGAGTTCGTTGCCGCCCAGATCGAGAAGCCGGTGGCGAGCGCCACGCGCTCATCGTCGCAGCAGGTGCTGAACGTCCTGGGTGCCGCGATCCCCGAGCTGCTCGGCGGCTCGGCCGACCTCACGGGTTCCAACAACACGAACCACAAGCTGTCGCAATCGGTCGGCGCTCCGGCCGACGGCGGCAACTACATTCATTACGGCGTGCGCGAATTCGGCATGTGCGCGATCATGAACGGCGTCGCGCTGCACGGCGGCTTCATTCCGTACGGCGGCACGTTCCTCGTGTTCTCCGATTACGCGCGCAACGCACTGCGCATGTCTGCGCTGATGAGGCAGCGCGTCGTGCTCGTGTTCACGCACGACTCGATCGGCCTCGGCGAGGACGGCCCGACGCACCAGCCCGTCGAGCACGTAGCCAGCCTGCGACTGATCCCGAACATGCGCGTCTGGCGTCCGTGCGACACCGTCGAGACGGCTGTCGCCTGGGGCGACTCGATCGACAACGTGACGGGCCCGACGAGCCTGATCCTGACACGGCAGGCACTGCCGCCGATGCCGCGTACGCCCGGGCAGGTTGCCGCGATCGCACGCGGCGGCTACGTGCTGATCGACAGCCAGGGCGCGCCGGAGCTGGTGCTGATCGCAACGGGTTCCGAGGTCGGCCTCGCCGCCGAGGCGGCCAAGCTGCTCACGGCGCAGGGGCGTCGCGTGCGTCTCGTTTCGATGCCGAGTACGAGCGTGTTCGATGCGCAGGACGCGGCGTACCGTGCCAGCGTGCTGCCGGCCGGCACGAAGCGCGTGGCCATCGAAGCGGGCTCCAGGGAAAGCTGGTGGCGCTACGTCGGTCTCGACGGCGCCGTGGTCGGCATGGATACGTTCGGCGCGTCGGCGCCGGCCAGGAAACTCTTCGAGCATTTCGGCTTCACCGCGGCCAACGTGGCCCAGGTCGCCGCCGGCCTGCTCTGATTCACATCGGTTTACGCTATCTGGATCTGACAGGAGACGCAGACAATGACTATCAAGGTCGGTATCAATGGATTTGGCCGCATCGGCCGCATGGTGTTCCGCGCGGCGGCGAAGGATTTCGCCGACATCGAGATCGTCGGCATCAACGACCTGCTCGCGCCGGACTACCTCGCATACATGCTCAAGTACGACTCGGTGCACGGCCGCTTCAAGGGCGACATCGCCGTCGAGGGCAACACGCTCGTCGTCAACGGCCGCAAGATCCGCCTCACCGCGTTGAAGGACCCGTCCGAGCTGAAGTGGGGCGAAGTCGGCGCCGATATCGTCATCGAATCGACCGGGCTGTTCCTTGATGCAGCGGGCGGGCAGAAGCACCTCGCCGCCGGCGCGAAGAAGGTGATCATGTCGGCGCCGTCGAAGGACGACACGCCGATGTTCGTCTTTGGCGTCAACCACACCAAGTACGCGGGCGAGACGGTCATCTCGAACGCCTCGTGCACCACCAACTGCCTCGCGCCCGTTGCGAAGGTGCTGCACGACAACTGGGGCATCAAGCGCGGCTTGATGACCACCGTGCACGCTGCGACGGCGACGCAGAAGACGGTCGACGGTCCGTCGAACAAGGACTGGCGCGGTGGTCGCGGCATCCTCGAGAACATCATCCCGTCGTCCACCGGCGCGGCGAAGGCTGTCGGCAAGGTCATCCCCGAGCTCAACAAGAAGCTTACGGGCATGGCGTTCCGCGTGCCGACGTCGGACGTGTCGGTGGTCGACCTCACGGTCGAGCTCAGCAAGCCCGCCAGGTACGAGGAGATCTGCGCCGCGATGAAGGCGGCCTCGCAGGGCCCGATGAAGGGCGTGCTCGGCTACACCGACGAGAAGGTCGTCGCAACGGACTTCCGCGGCGAATCCTGCACCTCGGTGTTCGATGCCGAAGCCGGCCTCGCGCTCGACGAGACCTTCGTCAAGGTCGTCTCGTGGTATGACAACGAGTGGGGCTACTCGTGCAAGGTACTCGAAATGGCACGCGTCATTTCGAAGTGACCACCGCTGAAACGGCGCTGAAAGCCACTGCAAAGGGGAAGGGCATGATTCGCGTGCTGCGCATGAGTGATGTGGACCTCAGGGCTAAGCGGGTGCTGATCCGCGAAGACCTGAACGTTCCCGTGAAGGACGGTGTGGTCAGCAGCGATGCGCGCATCCGCGCGTCGCTGCCGACGATCGAGGCGGCACAGAAGGCCGGCGGCCGCGTGCTGCTGATGTCGCACCTCGGTCGTCCGGAAGAGGGCGTCCCGGCCGAGGAGTTCTCGCTGGCCCCGGTGGCCGCGAGGCTCTCCGAGCTGCTGGGCCGCAAGGTCCGCTTTGAACGCGAGTGGCTCGGCGGCGTGACGTGCGAGCCGGGCGAAGTCGTCCTGCTCGAGAACGTGCGCTTCAACAAAGGCGAGAAGAAGAACAAGGACGAGCTGGCGCAGAAGATGGCGGCGCTTTGCGACGTCTACGTCATGGATGCCTTCGCGACGGCCCACCGCGCCGAAGCGAGCACTCACGGCGTCGGCAAGTTCGCGCCGATCGCGTGCGCCGGCCCGCTGCTGACCAACGAACTCGAAGCGCTCGAAAAGGCGCTCGGCAACCCGAAGCGGCCGCTCGTCGCAATCGTGGGCGGGTCGAAGGTGTCGACCAAGCTCACGGTGCTCGAAACCCTGCTCGGCAAGGTTGACAAGCTGATCGTCGGCGGCGGTATCGCCAACACGTTCCTGGCGGCGGCGGGTTACCCCGTCGGCAAGTCGCTCTATGAAGTCGACATGGTCGAGACGGCCCGCACGTTGCTCGAGCGCTCGAAGCAGTCGGGCGTCGAGATTCCGCTGCCGTCCGATGTCGTCGTCGCGAAGGAGTTTTCGGCGTCTGCCGAAGCTGACGTCAAGCTGGTCGCGCAGGTCGCGGCCGACGAGATGATCCTCGACATCGGCCCCGATACCGCCGAACGCTTCGCCGCGGCGCTCAAGGGTGCGGGCACGATCGTCTGGAACGGCCCGGTCGGCGTGTTCGAGTTCGACCAGTTCGGCGAAGGCACGCGTGTCCTCGCCCTGGCCGTCGCGCGCAGCCCCGCGTTTTCGGTGGCCGGTGGCGGCGACACGATCGCAGCGATCGAGAAGTACGGCGTCCAGGAGGACATCTCCTACATCTCGACCGCCGGTGGCGCCTTCCTCGAATTCCTCGAAGGCAAGAAACTGCCGGCCGTGGAAATGCTCGAACTGCGCGCCGCAGTATGACCCGCATCCCCAGTCAGGAGGAGCGCAGCAAGATGCTGACCCGCAGGACCAAGATCGTCGCGACACTAGGCCCTGCGACAGACGCGCCGGGCGTGCTCGAGGAAGTGATTCGCGCAGGCGCCGACGTACTGCGCGTCAACTTCTCGCATGGCGGGCCGGCCGATCATCGGCGGCGTGTCGAGCGGGCGCGGCAGGCGGCGGCTAGCGTCGGCAAGCACGTCGCGCTGCTCGGTGACCTGCAGGGGCCCAAGATCCGTATCGAACGTTTCGCTGGCGGGCACACGGTGCTCACCGAAGGCGCGGCGTTCACGCTCGACCCGGGGCTCGACACGCACGACGGCACGGATCGCAGCGTCGGCATGACGTACACCGAACTCGCGAACGACGTCGCGCCCGGTGATGAACTGATTCTCGGCGACGGTCAGATCGAACTCGTCGTCACCGCGACCCGCGGCAGCAAGGTGGAATGCCGCGTGCTCGTCGGAGGCGAACTCGGGGACCAGAAAGGCATCAATCGCCGCGGCGGCGGCCTGTCGGCCAAGGCACTTACCGACAAGGACCGCGAAGACGTCAAGCTCGCGGCCAGCCTCGACATCGATTACCTCGCCGTTTCGTTCGTGCGCCAGGCAGCCGACATCGAAGAGGCCCGCAGCCTGCTGTCCGCCGCGGGCAGCGATGCGTGCATCGTTGCCAAGATCGAGCGCAGCGAAGCGATCCCGCGGCTCGACGAGATCGTACAGGCCAGTGATGCCGTCATGGTCGCCCGCGGCGATCTCGGCATCGAGGTCGGTTACGCCGAACTCACGGGGCTGCAGAAGCACATCTTGCAGGTCGCGCGCCGGCACGACCGCGTGACCATCACGGCCACGCAGATGATGGAGTCGATGATCCAGAATCCGGTGCCGACGCGCGCCGAGGTGTCGGACGTGGCGAACGCCGTGCTCGACGGCAGCGACGCGGTGATGCTCTCGGGCGAGTCCGCCGTCGGCAAGTATCCGGTGCGCGCCGTCGAGGCGATGGCCGAGGTGATCGTCGGTGCCGAGAAGTACCAGATTGCCCGCAACGCCCGTGGCGAACGGTTCGAAGGTCGGGTCAGCGAGTTCGCGCAGGCGATCGCCCATGCCGTGATGTACACGGCCAATCACATGACCGTCGAAGCCATCGTGGCGTTGACCGAATCCGGCGCCACGCCGCTCTGGATGTCGCGCATCCGGTCGGATATCCCGATCTTCGCCTTCACTCGCAACGAACGGACGCGCCGCCGTGTCGCGCTGTACCGCGGCGTGTATCCGATTCCCTTCGACATCACGCACACCGATCCCGCCGAGCTCTACAAGGCAATCTCGCGCGAGCTGATCGACCGCAAGTTCGTGCGGTTGGGCGACGAGATCATCCTGACGTTGGGTGAACTCTCGGGTGTGTCGGGAGGCACCAACACGATGAAGCTGCTCGAGGTGAGTGAGTAGGGGAAGGGGGGAGGAAGGGGAGGAAGAGGAGGAAGAGGAGGAAGGGGAGGAAGAGGAGGAAGAGGAGGAAGGGGAGGAAGGGGAGGAAGGGATTAGTCGGATGCGCTGCGCGAAGCACCTCTTTTCCAACTAACCACTTCCGGCCCTTCCTCGCCTTCCGCTCCTTCCTCCCCTTCCCCTTCTCACCGCCATGAAAGTCATCGCCCGCGTACTGCTTGGCCTGACTTTGCTGCTGCTCGTGAGCGTGGCAGCGCTCTACCTCGCCGTACGCGGCAGCCTGCCAGTGATCGACGGCGAGCGGTCTGTGGCGGGTCTCGAGGGCGCGACCGTGATCGAGCGCGATGTGTTGGGCGCCGTGACGGTCACCGGGCATTCGCGCGCGGACGTTGCCTTCGCGACCGGGTATGTCCACGCGCAGGACCGTTTTTTCCAGATGGACCTGTCGCGTCGAATGTCGGGCGGGCGCCTGTCGGAACTCCTCGGCGATGCGGCCATGGACATGGACGCGGGACAGCGAATGCATCGCTTTCACGCCGTTGCCGCGCGCGTCTACGCGCAACTCGCTCCGGCGGAGAGGTCGCTGCTCGATGCGTATGCACGCGGCGTCAACGCGGGGCTCGACTCGCTGCGCGTGCGGCCGTTCGAGTACCTCTTGCTGCGCCAGCGCCCTGAGCCCTGGCGGCCGCAGGATTGCCTGCTGGTCGTCTACGCCATGTACCTGCAGCTGAACGATGCCGAGGGGTCCGCCGACCGGCAGCGTGGCCTGCTCGCCGCTGCCTTGCCGCCGGACGTGTTTCGCTTCGTGTATTCCGTGGCTCCCGTCTGGGAAGCGCCGATCGATGGTGTCGTCATGTCGGCGGCGCCGGTGCCGGCGCCTGCAGCCTTCGACCTGCGACAACTGCGGGCCGAGTTCGCCAGGCTGGCCTCGCTCGGCCTGCCCCCAACGGGTCGCGAGAACAGCGCAGTCGGCAGCAACAACTGGGCCGTCGCGGGCACGCACACGAAGAGCGGCGCGGCACTGCTCGCGAACGACATGCACCTCGGGCTCGCCGTACCCAATACCTGGTATCGCATGCGCCTGCTGGTTGCAGGCGAATCCCCCGCCGATCGTCGCGACCTGATGGGACTCACGCTGCCCGGCGTACCGATCATGGTCGTCGGCAGCAACGGACACATCGCCTGGGGATTCACCAACAGTTACGGCGACTGGACCGACCTCGTGCGCGTCGAACGTTCGCCGGATCGTGGCCAGTACCGGACGGCCAGCGGATGGGCGCCGCTGCAGCACTTCGTCGAGACGATTCGGTCGAGTTCGGGTGCGACGCGCGAGGTACTCGTCGAGCAGACGCAGTGGGGGCCGGTGCTCTCGGCCGAGGAAGTGGCCGGGGAAGGCACGCTCGCGCTTGCATGGACCGCGCACGATCCCGCCGCGACCAACCTGCGCTGGCTGCAACTCGAGCAGGTCAACGACTGCGCGAACGCGCTCGGCGTCGCGAGCACGATCGGCGGTCCGGCGCAGAATTTCGTCTGTGCGGATGCGAGCGGCAACATCGGTTGGACGTTGCTCGGCCGCATGCCGTTGCGCGGCGCCGGCTACGACGCCGGCGTGCCCTCGGACTGGACGCAGCCGGATGCGGGCTGGCAGGGTTGGCGTGATCCCGCGACCTACCCGCGTGTGCTGAACCCGCCGACAGGGCGCATCTGGACGGCCAACAACCGTGTTGTCGGCGCGGAGAGGCTCGCGGCGATCGGTGATGGTTCGCCGGACCGCGGCGCACGCGCGCAGCAGATCCGTGATGACCTGCTCGCGATCCCGCCAGGACAGGCGACCGAAGCCGACATGCTGAAAATCCAGCTCGACGATCGCGCGTTGTTCCTGGTCCGTTGGCGCGACCTCCTGCTCGGTCTGCTCGATACCGATGCCTTGCGCGGCCAGCCCGCGCGCGCCGCGCTGCGCAAGCAAGTCGCGACGTGGGATCCGCACGCGGCCGCCGCCGCGGTGGGTTATCGACTGGTCCGTGATTTTCACGACGTGCTGGAGCGCCGCACGTTCGACGCCCTGACCGTCCCTGCGCGTGTCGCCCACCCTGCAGCCGAGTTCGAGGTGCCCCGCGCGTTCGAGGAGGCGGTCTGGGAGCTTGCGACGACCAGGCCCGCGCACCTGCTCGATCCGCGCTTTGCGGACTGGCGTGGCTTCCTGCTCGACGTCGTCGATGAATCACTGACCCGGATCGCCGGACAATGTGCCGATGCCACGTTCGCCACGTGCACGTGGGGTGAGGTCAACGCGACGAACATCCGGCACCCGTTGAGCCGTGCTGTGCCGCTGCTCGCGCGCTGGCTCGACATGCCGCGCGAACCGATGTCGGGCGACAACGACATGCCGCACGTGCACGCGCCCGGCTTCGGGGCGTCGGAACGCTTCGGTTTGTCGCCGGGACGTGAGGCGCAGGGTTACTTCCACATGCCGGCCGGCCAGAGCGGCCACCCGCTGTCGACGTTCTACAGCGCCGGACACCGGGCCTGGGTGCGCGGCGAGGCGCTGCCATACCTGCCGGGTGCAACGGAGTACGAACTCACGCTGCAGCCAGCTCCGCATTGAGGTGCTTTGCCGCAGCGCAATAAGTCCAGTCGCTTGCGTTAAGATGCCCGCAAGGCCGCATCCCGGCGGCCGGCACGAGGGCCGCCTGTGACCAGCAAGTTCGAAGGGACGGAGCGCTACGTCGCGACCGAGGATCTGATGATGGCCGTCAACGCGGCCGTGACCCTGGCGCGGCCGCTGCTCGTGAAGGGCGAGCCTGGCACCGGCAAGACCCAGCTCGCCGAGGAGATTGCGCGTTCGCTCGACAAGCCGCTTTACCGCTGGCACGTCAAGTCGACGACCAAGGCGCAACACGGCCTCTACGAATACGACGCCGTCTCGCGCCTGCGCGACTCGCAGCTCGGTGACGCGAAGGTCCACGACATCGGCAACTACATCATCCCCGGACGGTTGTGGGAGGCGTTCCGCAGCGAGCGCCAGGCCGTGCTGCTGATCGACGAGATCGACAAGGCCGACATCGAATTCCCGAACGACCTGTTGCTGGAACTCGACCGCATGGAGTTCTACGTCCACGAGACGCGCGAGATGATCCAGGCCACGCATCGGCCGATCGTGATCATCACCAGCAATAATGAGAAAGAGCTGCCGGACGCCTTCCTGCGCCGCTGCTTCTTCCACTTCATCCGTTTCCCGGACGCGGAAACGATGACGCGCATCATCGGCGTGCATTTCCCCGAGCTGAAGCGCGAGCTGCTGGCGGAAGCGCTGAATGCGTTCTACAAGCTGCGCGACGTGCCGGGCCTCAAGAAGAAGCCATCGACGTCGGAACTGCTCGACTGGCTGAAGCTGTTGCTCGCCGAAGACATTCCGCCGGAAGCGCTGCGCACGGACGATCCGCGCAAGAGCCTGCCGCCGCTGTACGGCGCGCTGCTCAAGAACGAGCAGGACGTGCACCTGTTCGAGCAGCTCATCTTCCTGCAGCGGCGCCAGTCGCGACAGTAGGCGCGCGTGCGGCCATGATTGCGCGTCCAACGCAACTTCGAAATCCGGGAGGTGCCGCGCTTGCGGCGCGACGCAAGGCCATGCCGCCGCGTCGCGAGAGCCTGCCGTGCTGACGCCATTCTTCTACACGTTGCGCGAAGCGGGCGTGCCGGCGTCGGTCACGGAGTACCTGACGCTGCTCGAAGCGCTGCAGCGCGGCCTCGCCAACTACAGCGTCAACGACTTCTATTTTCTTGCGCGCGCGACGCTGGTCAAGGACGAGAAGCACTTCGACCGCTTCGACAAGGCGTTCACGCACTACTTCAAGGGCATCGAGCAGTCGTTCGAGCACCTGCAGCAGGCGCTGCCCGAGGACTGGCTCAAGCTGCTGGCCGAGCGGCACTTCACGCCCGAAGAGATGGCGCAGATCGAGGCGCTCGGCGGCTGGGACAAGCTCATGGAGACGCTCACGCAGCGCCTCGAAGAGCAGAAGGGGCGGCACGAAGGCGGCAACAAGTGGATAGGCACCGGCGGCACGTCGCCGTTCGGCCACGGCGGCTACAACCCGGAAGGCATCCGCATCGGCGGGCCAGGCGGCAAAGGCAAGGCCGTCAAGGTCTGGGAGCGCCGTGACTACCGCAACCTCGACGACAACGTCGAACTCGGCACGCGCAACATCAAGGTGGCGCTGCGCAAACTGCGCCGCTTCGCGCGCGAAGGCGCGGCGGACCAGTTCGACATCGACAGCACGATCTCGGCAACGGCCCGCAATGCCGGGCTGCTCGACCTGAAGTTCCAGCCTGAACGCCACAATGCGCTCAAGCTGCTGTTGTTCTTCGACGTTGGCGGCTCGATGGAAAGCCACGTCCGCGTCTGCGAGGAACTGTTCTCGGCCGCGCGCGGCGAGTTCAAGCACCTCGAGTACTTCTACTTCCACAACTTCATCTATGAATCGGTGTGGAAAAACAGTCGGCGCCGGCACGGTGAGCGCACGACGCTGTTCGACATCCTGCGCAAGTACCAGCCCGACTACCGCGTCATTTTCATCGGCGACGCGAGCATGAGCCCGTACGAGATCATGCAGCCGGGCGGCAGCATCGAGCACTGGAACGAGGAGGCGGGCGCAGTCTGGCTGCAGCGCCTGACGCAGCGCTTCCAGCGCTATGCGTGGCTCAACCCCGAGCCGCAGGACCGTTGGGACTATGTGCAGTCGATCGGTATTGCGCGGCAGTTGCTGGCGGAACGCATGTATCCGCTCACGCTGCATGGGCTCGACGACGCGATTCGCGCGCTCAAGGCGTGATCGTTCGCGACGTGACGGGCTAGTCGGTCGGCGATACCTGGCACCAGCGTGCGGGCAACGGGTCCGGGGCCTTTGCCCGAGCTTGGAAAGGCAGACACGCGCTCGGGCAAAGGCCCCGGACCCATCGCTCGCGATACGGCGCGCGCATCGTCGAGAGCTCCGAACGCGCAGCTTCAGGCTACGGGTGACGCATCACAAGCGACCGAGCCGGGACTGTCCCCCGAGCGCGTGTCTGCCTTTCCAAGCTCGGGGGACAGTCCCGGATCGGTCGCTTGCAACGAGCGCGGTCTACCAGTCCATCCAGCCGGGACGTAGCCAGCATCGCGAGACCGATGCAGGGCTCTGCGAACCCACCAGCTCAGCGCCCGCCCTTGCTGCCCGCAGCGGCGGCGGCCTTCAGCGCCTTGATGTCCGCGAGCACGAGTTGCGAATGGCCTTCCGGATTGACCGACTCGTAGTGCTTGGCCACGCGACCCTGTGGATCGATGATGAAGGTGTCGCGGCGCGCCATTTCCATGACGCCCATGTAGGTCTTCAGCACGCCGTAGCTCCTGGTCACGGACTTGTCGGAGTCGGCGAGGATCGTGAACGGCAGGCTGTGCTTCTCGGCGAACTCCTTGTGGGACGCCACTGCGTCGACGCTGATGCCCACGATGACCGCGCCTTCCTTGTTGAAGGCGAAAATGTTGTCGCGGAAGCCACAGGCCTGCGTGGTGCAGCCCGGCGTGTCGTCCTTCGGGTAGAAGTACAGGGCGACCCACTTGCCCTGGTAGTCGGCCAGCGAGTGCCACTTGCCCAACTGGTCCTGCAGCTTGAAGGCGGGGGCGGGCTTGCCTACCGCGGGCGCCACGCCGTCCGCCAGGGCCGGACGGCTGCCTGCCACCAGGGTCCCGAACGCCAGGGCGAGTGCCGGCAGCAGGGCGGCCAGCGAAAGAATTCCACGTCGAGACAGTGCGCGGTTCATCGGATTCTCCGGTGAGGGGCTAAAAGAGCGCGGGCTCGCGCCGACACATACTAGACTTCCGCAGCAGGAGAGTCAGCGAGGTGACCTTGTCGAGCCCCCCATCGCCAATCCATGCCGCGCCCGACGCGCCGGATGACGCGACCAACTACATCTTCTTCGACGACCGCGACGCTTTGGTTTTGTCGGGAGGCGGGGCGCGGGGCGCGTACCAGGTCGGAGTGCTGAAGGCGATCGCCGAATGGCTGCCCGCGGACGCCCCATGCCCGTTCGAGGTGCTCGTGGGCACCTCGGCCGGCGCATTGAACGCGGCGGCCATCGGCGCCCGCGCTCATTCGTTGCGTGAAGCGGTGCTATCGCTCGAAGAGGTCTGGGCCAACTTCCGTGTCGAGCAGGTCGTGCGGTCCAGTTCGGTGACGATGCTGCGCTCCGGGCTGCACTGGATGGTTTCGCTGCTCTCTGCCGGCTGGATCGCCAAGCCCCCACGTTCGCTGTTCGACACGACGCCGCTGTACGAACTGCTCGCACGTGTCGTGCCCCTGGACCAGCTTCCCGTGCAGATCGCAGCGGGCCGGTTACACGCGCTGGCCGTCGCGACCACGAGTTACACGACCGGGCAGGCCGTCGCGTTCTTCGACGGGACGGACGGCATCGATGGCTGGAACCGGGCGAGCCGCGCCGGGCGCAGGCGTCACATCGACCTCGACGTGCTGATGGCCAGTGCTGCGATCCCCTTCATCTTCCCGGCCTGGAGCATCGACGGCAACCACTACGGCGACGGGGCGATGCGGCAGCTGGCCCCGTTGAGTCCCGCCGTCCACCTCGGGGCGAACCGTGTGCTTGTGATCGGGACACGTGGCAGCGCAGCTGCCACCCCACCGACAGGGGCCATCGCTCAGGCCCCGCCGAGCCCGGGTCACCTGCTTGGGTTCGTGCTCGACTCGTTGTTCACGGACGGCTTGTCGATCGACCTCGAGCGCCTTAACCAGATCAATCGGTTGATCGTCGCGGCGGGCCACACCGAACATCGGCCGATCCGCGCGACGGTGATTCAGCCGAGCATCGACCCGACCGTGATCGCGATGAAGCACGAACGTTGCATGCCCCGCAGCATCCGCACGTTGCTGCGCACGATGGGCGCCTATGAGGCGCGCGGTGGGCTGCTGGTCAGTTACCTGCTGTTCGACAAGTCGTACACCGGCGAACTGATGGCGATGGGGTATGCCGACGCGCAAGCGCAGCGTGCGGAGATCGTTCCCTACCTCGCGCCCTGGGTTACCTGAGCACCAGGGTGCCGAGCCCGAGGAGCGACGCGAACCCGATCACGTCGGTGACCGTCGTCACGATGACGCCCCCCGCGACGGCAGGATCGACGCCGAATCGCTTCAGTGCGAGGGGCACCGTCACGCCGGCAAGCGCAGCCGCGAGCAGGTTAACCACCATCGCCGCGAAGATCACGAGCGCAATGCGCCACTGGTGGAACCAGAGCCAGGATACGAGCGCCACCACGGTGGCCCACGCGAGCCCGTTCAGCAGCGCAACGGCGATCTCCTTGGTGAGCAGCCAGCGCGCGTTCGCACGCTCGATCTGGCCCAGTGCGAGGCCGCGCACGATCAGCGTCAGCGTCTGCGTGGCGGCGACGCCACCCATGCTGGCCACGATCGGCATCAGCACGGCGAGCGCAACGATCTGCTGAATGGTGGCTTCGAACAGGCCCACGACCCACGCCGCCAGGAATGCCGTGACGAGATTGATGCCCAGCCACACGCCGCGACGGCGCGCGCTCGGCACGACGGGCGCGAACATGTCGGCGTCCTCATCGAGGCCCGCCATGCTCATCACGGAGTGCTCGGCCTCGTCGCGGATCACGTCCACGACGTCGTCGATCGTGATGCGGCCGAGCAGGCGGCCCGCGTCCGCCGAGATGACGGCCGCCGACACGAGATCACGGTCCTGGAACAGGCTCGCGACTTCGGTGGCAGGTGTCGATGGAGGAATGCCGTCGACGCCCGTGTCCATGACTTCGCCGACCGTGCGTTCCGGGTCCTCGGTCAGCAGTCGCGTCAAGTGCAGCACGCCCAGATACCGGTCGTGGCGGTTCACCACGAATAGAGCGTCGGTCTTTTCCGGAATCTCGCCGCGCATGCGGAGATAGCGCAACACGGTCTCGAGCGTGACGTCGGGGCGCACGCTGACCGTATCGGTGTTCATCAGGCCGCCGGCAGTATCTTCCTCGAATCCGAGCACGGCGTTCAGGCGGTCGCGGTCCTGCGAGTCCATCGACCGCAGCACCTGCTGGTTGACGTTCTCCGGCAGGTCGCGCAGCAGGTCGGCGAGGTCGTCGACTTCGAGGCCTTCGGCGGCCGCGACGATTTCCTCGGTTTCCATCTCGCGGATCAGGCCAACGCGGACTTCCTCGTTGAGCTCGACCAGCACGTCGCCTTCGAGCTCGGGGTCGACGAGGTCCCAGACGACTTCACGCTGGGTCGGCGGCAGGGATTCGAGCAGCGACGCGACTTCCGCGGGGTGCATCGAATTCACGAGCCGGTGCACCTGGCGCATCGTGCCCTCGTCGAGCGCGCGCTTGAGCGCCTCGAGGCGGGTCGGTGTACGGCGCGGTTGCAGCTCGGCGTTCATCGCCGGGATGATAGGGGGGGAAGGTCAGGAAGGACAGGAAGGCCCGGAAGGACAGGAAGTGAGTCGGAGGTGCGGGCGCAGCATCCGGTTCGTCGGCACCTCCACTTCGCCTCCTCGCCTTCCTGGCCTTCCTGTCCTTCCGGGCCTTCCGGGCCTTCCTGACCTTCCTCA
>JAPLSF010000252.1 GCA_026398785.1 Pseudomonadota bacterium
CGCGTTGGCATCATCATGGGGTCCACCTCCGACTGGGACACCCTGCAATACGCCGCCGAGATGCTCGAGCGTCTGGGCGTCCCGCACGAGGTGCGCGTCATCTCCGCGCACCGCACGCCCGATCTCCTCTTCGACTACGCCGCTACCGCGCGCGAACGTGGCCTCAAGGTCATCATCGCGGGCGCCGGCGGCGCTGCACACCTGCCGGGCATGTGCGCGGCCAAGACCTCGCTACCCGTGCTCGGCGTGCCGGTTCAGTCCAAGACGCTGAACGGACTCGACTCGCTGCTCTCGATCGTGCAGATGCCCGCGGGCGTTCCGGTCGGCACGCTCGCAATCGGCGTGGCCGGCGCGACCAACGCTGCGATCCTCGCCGCATCGATCCTTGCCAACGAGGACGAGCAGGTTCGCGCGGCCGTCGATGCTTTCCGCGCGGCGCAAACCGACAAGGTCCTCGCCCAGCCCGACCCCCGCCACCCGACCATCGCAACGTGAAGATCGGCATCATCGGGGCGGGCCAGCTCGGACGCATGCTGGCCCTTGCGGGCTATCCGCTGGCACAGCAGTTCCTCTTTCTCGACACCAGCGCGGATTCACCCGGTGGCCAGGTCGCGCCGATCATCACGGGTGCATTCGACGATCCGCACAGCCTCGAGCGGCTGGCAGCCGCCGTCGACCTGGTCACCTACGAATTCGAAAACGTCCCGGTCGCAGCACTGCAGCAGGTGGCGGCAACGCATCCCGTGTGGCCGCCCGTCGAAGCACTGCGCGTTTCGCAGGATCGCCTGCTCGAGAAGCAGTTGTTCACGCAGCTGAAGATTCCGACACCGCCCTTCCGCGCCGTGGACTCGCTCGGCGAACTGCGCGGCGCGGTCAAGGAGCTTGGCCTGCCCTGCGTGCTGAAGACGCGCCGGCTCGGCTACGACGGCAAGGGCCAGCGCTACCTGCGCAAACCCGCCGATCTCGAGCCCGCCTGGAATGCAATCGGCAACGTGCCGCTGATCCTCGAAGGCTACGTCGACTTCGAGCGCGAAGTGTCGATCGTCGGCGTTCGCAGCACGGCGGGCGATGTGCGCGCGTACCCGATCGTCGCCAATACGCACAAGGACGGCATCCTGCGCGTGACGCTGGCGCCGCACCGTCACCCCGTCCTGCAGAAGGCGGCGGAGATCTACCTCAAGCGCGTGCTGCGGCACTTCGCATATGCCGGCGTGCTGACGATCGAGTTCTTCGTCCGCAAGGGCAGGCTGGTCGCCAACGAGATGGCGCCGCGCGTGCACAATTCCGGGCACTGGACCATCGAGGGCGCGGCCACGTCGCAGTTCGAAAACCACCTGCGCGCGATCCTCGGGCTGCCGCTCGGCGACACGAGCCCGGCAGGCCATTGCGCCATGATCAATTTCATCGGTACGCTGCCGGAGCGTGAAGCCATCCTGGCCCTGCCCGGAGTGCACTGGCACGACTACGGCAAGGAGCCGCGCCCGGGTCGCAAGATCGGCCACTGCACGGTCGTGGCGGCCAGCGCGGTCGAGCGCGACCGGCTGGTGCGCAAGGTCCTGCGGAAGATGCCGCCACGCTGAAGTAAGGCTTCCCGGCTCCGCCGCAATGCCTGGCTGGGGTTATGTGACAGATCGCGCAGTTTGGGCCCCGGTCAGCTCCCGTATACTGAATGGAGGGGAATCGAGCACACGATGTACCTGGAACATTTCAAGCTCAAGGAACTACCGTTCCGGCTCAGCCCGGACCCGGCGTTTCTCTTTCTGAGCCAGATCCACTCCCGCGCCAAGGCGTACATGGAGTCGACGATCTGGTTCACGGACGGCTTTGTCGTAATCACGGGCGAGATCGGCTCGGGCAAGACCACGCTGATCGAGTCGTTCCTGAAGGAGATCGACCAGGACGTCGTCGTCGCGCAGATCAACCAGACGCAGGTCTCGCCAATCGAGTTCCTGCAGGGCCTGCTCGCGCAGTTCGGCTTCAGCCCGTTCCGCATGCGCAAGGCGGAACTCCTCGACACGCTCAACCACTTCCTGATCGAGCAGCACGCGAACGGCCGCAAGGTGCTGCTGATCATCGACGAGGCGCAGAACCTCAGCAACAAGGTGCTGGAGGAAGTGCGCCTGCTCTCCGGCGTCGAAACGACCAAGGAAAAGGTGCTGCGCATCATCCTCGCGGGCCAGCCCGAGCTGCATGCAAAGCTCGATTCGGACGAGCTCATCCAGTTGCGCCAACGCGTACGGCTGCGCTTCCACCTGAGCGCGCTGACGGAATCGGAGATGGGCGCCTATATCCTCCATCGTCTGAGGGTGGCCGGTGCCGAGGACCGCGAGATATTCGAGCCGGACACCTTCCCGCTGATCTTCCGCTACACGGGCGGTATCCCCCGCCTCACCAACACGCTTTGCGACACGTGCCTGCTCTCTGCCTATGGCAGCCACGTCGAGAAGGTCGACGTGGAAATCGTGCGGCAGGTGCTCGGCGAACTGCAGTGGCAGGAATACGCCGGGCGCACGCACACTGACCTGCCGGCGACCCGCATCGACGACACCTCGCCGCAACCGTGCCCACCGGTGGGGCGCGTGGTGCTCTCCAAGAGGGGGGTCCTGCTCGATCACGCGCTGCTCGTGCCTGGCCGCTTCATCGTCGGCCGCACCACCGACAACGACATGCAGATCGACAGCAAGTTCGTGAGCCGCCACCACATGCAGCTCGTCACAACCGTCGATAACTGCTACGTGGAAGACCTGAACAGCACCAACGGCGTCTTCCTGAACGGCAAGCGCGTGCGCCGGCACAAGCTGCAGCCGGGCGACGTGATCAAGCTGGGGATGCACGAAATCACGTATTCGCCGCTGGACATGCCCATCGAACCGGGCGACGAATCCCGCGCGACGCGGACGACGGTACTGCAGGATTCCGACTTGGACTCCGATCTGGATTCCGACGACGAGGAGTCGGAGACCGACGACGAAGAACGGGACGAGTCGTCCTATTCGTCGACTGCGCGCGGGTCGTAACCCGACTGCGTGGCGCGGTAGTCGCGCCGCTTCATCCAGAGCAACGCCCCCACGGTGACCAGCGCGCCGCCTGCGATGAACAGCAGGCTGTGAGGCGAATGCTTGACCCACCACGCCACCGCGAAGCAACCGAGCCCGGCACCGACCGCCACGTAAGGCAGGGCTTCGTACACCGGACGCGGCAGCCACACGGCGGGATCAGCCCGTGCCGCCGACCGTCAGCGCGTCCACGCGCAGGGTGGGCTGGCCAACGCCCACCGGAACTTCCTGCCCTTCCTTGCCGCAGGTGCCGACGCCGTCGTCGAGCTTGAGATCGTTGCCGATCATCGAGACGCGGGTCATGACTTCGGGGCCGTTGCCGATCAGCGTGGCGCCCTTCACCGGGCGCGTGATCTTGCCGTTCTCGATCAGGTAGGCCTCGCTCGCCGAGAACACGAACTTGCCCGACGTGATGTCGACCTGGCCGCCGCCGAAATTGCGGCAGTAGAGGCCCTTGTCGACCGAGGCGATGATCTCTTCGGGCGCATGCTGGCCGGGCAGCATGTAGGTGTTGGTCATGCGCGGCATGGTGAGCGCGGCAAAGCTCTCGCGACGGCCGTTACCCGTCGGCTTTACGCCCATGAGGCGCGCGTTGAGCTTGTCCTGCAGGTAGCCGCGGAGGCAGCCATCCTCGATCAGCGTGGTGCACTGCGTGGGCGTGCCTTCGTCGTCGACGTTGAGCGAGCCGCGGCGTGCCGCGAGCGTGCCGTCGTCGACGATCGTGACGCCCGGGGCTGCGACCTGCTGCCCGACGCGCCCGCTGAACGCGGACGTGCCCTTGCGGTTGAAGTCGCCCTCGAGACCGTGACCCACGGCTTCGTGCAGCAGCACGCCGGGCCAGCCTGCGCCGAGCACGACGGTCATGGTTCCCGCGGGCGCCGGCACCGCTTCCAGATTGACCTGTGCCGTGCGCACGGCTTCCTTGACCAGCGCACGCCACCGCTCGGACGCAAGGAATTCCGTATAGGCGAAACGACCGCCGCCGCCGGCGTAGCCCTGCTCGCGCCGACCGTCCTGCTCGATGATGACGCTGACGTTGAGCCGCACCAGCGGCCGCACGTCGCCAGCGAGCGTACCGTCGCTCGCCATGACGAGCACGATGTCGTGCGACGCCGAGAGGCTTGCCATCACCTGCGTGATGCGCGAATCGAGCGCGCGCGCCTCACGGTCGATCTGCTCGAGCAGCTTGACCTTGTCGTCGTCGGCCATCGTCTCTACCGGATCGATCGGCAGGTAGAGGCTGCGGCCGCCCGTGGCATGCCAGGCCTGCACGCTGCCGCCCGCACCGGATCGCGAGATGGCGCGCGCGGCGTGTGCCGCTTCGAGCAGCGCGGGCAACATCACCTCGTCGGAATAGGCGAAACCGGTTTTCTCACCGGCCAGCGCGCGCACACCCACGCCCTGCTCGATGCTGTGGGCACCGTCCTTGACGATGCCGTCCTCGAGCGCCCAGGACTCCTCACGCGTGAGCTGGAAGTAGATGTCGGTGTAATCGACGGCGTGGCCCATCACGTCGCCGAGCACACTCGCGATACGGTTCTCGTCGAGTCCGGCCGGGCCGAGCAGCGCCGCACGGGCGACGTCGAGCGGATCGCGCACGGCGACGCCGACCGCGAGCGCGGTGGGCTGGGGGGCGAAAAGCGGCGGCGGGATGTACGGTTTCATGATTCCTGTCGGGGCGCGGCGACGGCGAGCCGGCGGTGCTGGACGGCGGGAAAATCCTGCCGCAGCCGGCGCTGCCGCGCGAGGTCCAATTCTGCCGTGATCACGCCGGTTCCGCGCGGCAATCGCGCCAGGACCCGACCCCAAGGTTCGACGATCATCGAGTCGCCGTGGGTTTCGCGCCCGTTCTCGTGGAATCCGGATTGTGCCGGTGCAACCAGGTAACAGAGGTTTTCGACCGCGCGCGTGCGCAGCAGCAGTTCCCAGTGGGCGCGGCCCGTAGGCACAGTGAAAGCGGACGGCACAGTGAACCATTCGGCTCCCTGCTGCAGCAGTTCGCGGAAGAGTTCGGGAAAACGGACGTCGTAGCAGATGGCGAGGCCGAGCCGGCCCGCCGGGGTGTCGACCGTGACGACCTGAGTGCCGGG
>JAPLSF010000310.1 GCA_026398785.1 Pseudomonadota bacterium
CTGGTGCCCGCCTTGCCGGCGCGAGATGCCCGCGCTGCAGCGGGCACAGGCCGCCAACCCGGACGTGAACATCGTCTTCGTCAACCAGGGCGAAGAGTCACGCACCATTGCCGCCTTCCTCGACCGGCAAGGACTGGCCCTGAGCAATGTATTGGTCGACCCGCAGAGCAGCACCGGCGCGGCGCTGGGCCACAGTGCTTTGCCGACTACGCTGTTCTTCGATGCGCATGGACGGCTTGCCAGCACTCGCATCGGCGAACTTTCGCAAGCCACGCTCACTCAGCGCCTGGCAAGCCTTCGCGCAGCCTCACCCCCGACACGATGACCCACCTATCCATGAACCATCAAGAGACCCCTTCTCAATTCGAAGACGATGGTTCTCGCCGAGTCGGGAGGAGTCACCAGCGCAGCAACATGGCTCCCCACGTCATGCCGGCGCCGACGGCCTCCAGCAGCACCAGGTGACCGGGCTGGATGCGGCCGTCACGGACGGCGGCGTCGAGAGCCAGCGGCACTGAAGCGGCAGAAGTGTTGCCCTGGGTCTCCAGCGTCGTGACGATCTTGTCGGTGGGCAGGCCGAGCTTGTTTGCAGTCGCCTGGATGATCCGAATATTCGCCTGGTGTGGCACCAGCCAGTCGAGGTCGGAACCCACCAGTCCATTGGCGGCCAGTGCTTCGTTGCAGACATCTTCCAGGGCCCGCACCGCGAACTTGAACACCGCTTGTCCGTCCATGTGCAGGAAGGCATGGTCATGGAGGACACCGTCCTGCACGTAGCCAGTGGCCTCCAGGATATGGCTCTGCCGACCGTCTGCGTGTAGATGACTGGAAAGGATGCCGGGTTGTTCTGACTGCTTCAGGATCACGGCACCCGCGCCGTCGCCGAACAGCACGCAGGTGCGGCGGTCGCTCCAGTCGAGCAGGCGCGAGAAGACCTCGGTTCCCACGACCAGGGCGCACTTGCACTGCCCGCTCGCCACGAACTTGTCGGCGATCGAGACGGCGTACAGAAAGCCGGTGCACGCAGCCTGTACGTCGAAGGCGGCGCCGTGTGTTACACCGAGCTTCTGTTGCAGCAGGCAGGCCGTCGACGGAAAAATCATGTCGGGCGTGCTGGTGGCCAGCACGATCAGGTCAACGTCGTCGGCAGTGACGCCGGCTGCATCCATTGCACGACTCGAGGCGTGCAAGGCGAGGTCCGATGCCTGCTCGTCCTCATCCGCGACAAAGCGGCTGCGAATACCCGTGCGCGAGAAAATCCACTCGTCGCTGGTCTCGATGCGCTGCTCGATTTCCTGGTTGGTCAGCGCCTTGGCTGGCAGGTAGGCCCCGGTGCCGGCGATCCTCGAATATCCCATCGAATGAGTCTAGCAAGTCCGGGCGCGATCGCGGCGGCGGCAGTGCGTGCGGGCCGCGCGTTCAGAGCGCCAGCCACGCCGCGGCAATGACCACGCCCCAGAACGGTACGACGCACGCGAGGCCGTAGAACAGACCGCGCACGAATCCCAGCGTGTCGTCGGTGTCACCCGGAGCCTGAGTTGCGACTGGTTCGATGCTTGCAAGCAAATCGTCGTCGGTATCCATGTCCGCAGCTTGCGGCGGGCTAGGCTGTCGGGCGAGCCGAATATCGAGCGTGTTCGTGCAGATTGCGGCGTGTCGGCACGAGCCGACCTTTCCCGTCCGCTTGATTGGAACATACTGGCAGCGATGCCGATCGTCACCGGACCGGCGACGGTCATCGCATGGGCACCTTCCTCCCCGCTGGCGGTCTGAAGTTCCAGAATGTCGAGCGTCGCAATCCCCGGGATCGTCCGCTGCCGTGGCGTCGCCAAGTCGTTTGGCTCCGGCGAGGCTGCGGTTCCGGCGCTGCGGGGCGTCGACCTGGACGTAGTCGCAGGTGAGTTGATGCTGCTGGTCGGTCCTTCCGGCTGCGGCAAGACGACTTTGCTCTCGATCATCGGCGCGATGCTCGATCGCGATGCGGGCGAATGTACCGTCATGGCCCGCGATCCCGGGCAGATGAATCCAGGCGAACGCGCGCAATTTCGCGGTGAATCGCTCGGATTCATCTTCCAGGGCTTCAACCTGCTGCCCACGCTGTCCGCGGAGGAGAACGTTGCCGTGCCGCTCCTTATAGGTGGAACGCCGCGCCGCCGCGCGGGCGCTCGCCCGCGAACCCAGGTTGATCCTGTGCGATGAACCCACCAGCAACCTGGACCACAAGACCGGTGCGGAGATGGTCGAGCTTCTGCGCCAGGCAGGGCGCAGCAGCGGGCGGGCGTTGATCGTGGCGACCCACGACACACGCATTTTCGGGTACGCCGACAGCGTGGCGCGCATGGAAGATGGCAGGATCGTCGAAATCACCCGGCCTGGCGGACTCGGTGGGTCGAGCGTGGCAGCATGAATCTCCGGAACCTGATTCTCCCGCTCGCCGCCGTCGCCGGTCTCATCGTCGCCGTGCTTGCCGTGGTGCGTGGTGAGCACAGTCGGCAGGTGTCCGAGCCCGAGCCAGGGCAGCAGCAATCTGCCGCACTTTCCAAGGTACAGAATCCATTCGAGCATCAGGTTGCAGGCACGGGAGTGGTTGAAGCCGGCACGGGAAACATCGCCATCGGCACGCCAGTCTCCGGCATCGTGGCCGCGGTGCCGGTGCATTGGGGTGATCCGGTAGAACCTGGCACCACGCTGTTCCAGATCGACGATCGCGATCTTCGTGCGCAGTTGCCGCTCGCGGCCGCACGAGCAAGAGAAGCCGATGCCAGGCTGGCCCGGGCGAAGTACCAGGCGGAACTCGCCGACAAGGTCCATGCCCAGCACCTGCTGAGTGAAGAGCAGTTTCGGGACAAGCGCTACGAGGTGCAGATCGATCAGGCGATGCTGGAAGCGGCGAAGGCGGAAATCGAGCGAATCCGCATGGAGATTGACCGGCGCACTGTTCGCGCACCCGTCGCTGGTCGCGTGCTGCAGATCAACGTCAGGCCCGGGGAGTCTGCCGAAGCCGGGGCGCTTGGAACACCACTGATGGTCGTCGGCGATGATTCGCGACTGCGGGTGCGGGTCGATATCGACGAAAACGATGCCGTGCGCGTCGATCCTGCGGCGGCGGCGATCGCGATCGTGCGTGGCCATCCGGAACTGCGCGTCGACCTCCACTTCGAAAGTATCGAGCCCTACGTCGCGCCGAGAAAGACGCTGAGCGGTGACACGACGGAGCGCGTCGATTCGCGCGTCCTGCAGGTCATCTACAGCTTCGATCGGGTCAAGCTGCCGGTGTATGTCGGACAGCATCTGGACGTGTTCATCCAGGCGCCCAGCCCCGAACCGGCGGGCTGAGCGGCGCCACGCCGATGTTCAGGATCGCAATCAAGATGCTGGCGGGCGATCGGGGCAAGTATGCGGGCCTGCTGTTCGGCATCGCCTTCACGTCATTCCTGATTACCTTCGCCGCGTCGTTCTTCGCCGGGTTCATGACGCGCGGGTTCTCGCTGATCTCGGACAACCCCGCGGCGGACGTCTGGGTGATGGATCCCGCGGTGGAGTCCGTCGAACAGACCACCAACATGCCGACGTCGGCGCTGGATCGCGTGCGCAGCGTCGCCGGCGTGCAGTCTGCCGTGCCGCTGGCGCTGGCCACGACCGAAGTCCGGTTTCCCGGCGGGCACTTCCAGACGTTCCAGCTGATCGGCGTGGACGACGCGACGGCGGCCGGCGTGCCATTGCTCAATGACGATGTTCAGGTCACGGTGCTGCGCGCACCCGACGCGGTGCTCATCGACTCCGGGGGTACGGTCGGCAAACTGGAGACCCCACGATTCCAGCGTGACCAGTGGCCGCATGGTGAGCCGCACCTCGATGCACCAACCCGGCCACTCGCCAGCGGTGACGAACTGCTGGTCAATGATCATCGCGTCGTGGTTGCCGGCTACACGGACGCGCTGCCACGTTTTCCGCCACGGCCACTGATGTACACGACACTGGCCAACGCTCGGCGCATCCTGCCGCCTGAACGACTCAGGCTGACGTTCGTGCTAGCCAGTGCGGCGCCGGGTGTCCGGTCCACAGAACTGGCCCGCCGTATCCAGACGGTGACGGGCCTGCGAGCGCGCACAGCCGATGAGTTCAAGAGCGATACGGTCCGTTGGTACCTGGTCAACTCGGAGGATGTCGGTGACGTGGGGGCGATGCTGACGCTGGCCATGACGGTCGGGTTCGGCGTCACTGCGGTGTTGCTCTACATCTTCACGACGGAGAACCTGAAGCAGTACGCCGTGCTCAAGGCGATGGGTGCTACGTCGAAGCTCTTGCTGGCGATGGTTTTCGTGCAGGCCGGTGTCTGCGCCCTCATCGGAACGGGATTGGGGCTCGGCCTGTGCGGCATCGCAGGCCCGATCGTCGGGTCGCAGGGCTTTCCGTTCCGGATGATGTGGTTCACGCCCCTGGTCGGTGGCCTCATGGTGTTCGTGGTGTGCGTTCTGGCGGCCCTGATCAGTGCCCGGTCCGTGCTGAAGCTCGAACCCGCCGCGGTGTTCGCCGGGCGCAACTAGCGGGGCATCCTGCACGGCTTAAGTTCGGCAGCGCACAGACGGCGCTACGCATGGACGTGACACTGCCATGGCAAGGCGGATACCCCGTCCGGCTGACTGCGCCACGGATCGACGGAGGTGACGATGCACGAGACGGTAAGCGGTCCCGCCGCGGGTGACGACGGCGACAAGGCGGTTGGCACGTTGGAAGTGCGACGCCAGCAGGCGTTGCTCAAGACGGGCGCGCTGCAGAATGCAATCCTCACCAGCGCCAATTTCTCGATCATCGCCACCGACGAGAAGGGGATCATCCAGCTATTCAACGTCGGCGCCGAGCGCATGCTGGGCTACCGCGCGACTGAAGTCGTCAACCGGATCCGGCCGAGCGACATCCACGACCCGGATGAAGTGACGGCGCGCGCACGGGCGCTGAGCCTCGAACTCGACACGCCCATCACGCCGGGTTTCGAGGCGCTGGCATTCAAGGCGTCGCGCGGGATCGAAGACGTTTACGAACTGACGTACCTGCGCAAGGACGGCAGCCGCTTTCCGGCCATCGTTTCAATCACCGCGCTGCGTGACGACTTCGGCGACATCATCGGCTACCTGTTGATCGGCACCGACAACTCCGTGCGCAAGCAGGCGGAGCTGGACCTGCACCAGGCCATGTCGATCGCAGAGAAGGCCAACCTCGCAAAATCCGATTTCCTGTCCAGCATGAGCCACGAGCTGCGCACGCCGCTCAGTGCGATCCTGGGCTTTGCCCAGCTCATCGAGTCCGGCTCCCCGCAGCCAACGCCCTCGCAGAAGCGCAGCCTCGACCAGATTCTCAAGGCAGGGTGGTACCTGCTGGACCTGATCAATGAGATCCTCGATCTCTCGCTGATCGAGTCCGGCAGGCTGTCGCTGTCGCCGGAGCCCGTGTCGCTGGCCGACGTCATGCACGAATGCCAGACCATGGTGGAGCCGCAGGCGCGGCAACGCGGCATCCACGTGAGCTTCCCCAAGTTGGCCGTGCCGCACATCGTCAAGGCCGACCGGACGCGCGTGAAGCAGGTCCTGATCAACCTGCTTTCGAATGCGATCAAGTACAACAGGTCAGGGGGGACGGTCGTCGTCAGCTGCGTGGCCGGCGAGCCTGGATGCATTCGCATCTGCGTCGAAGACACTGGCGAGGGTTTGTCTCCCGCAGACATCGCGCAACTGTTCCAGCCGTTCAATCGGCTCGGACAGGCAGAGACAACTGCGGAAGGCACGGGCATCGGCCTGGTCGTATCCAAGCGACTGGTGGAACTGATGGGCGGTGTCATCGGCGTGGAGAGCAAGGTCGGCAAGGGCAGCGTGTTCTGGATCGAACTGAACCTGACCGAACCGCAACTTGCGGTCAGCGCGGTTGAGACCACGGCGCTTGCGCGTGAAAAAAGCGAAGCGGACGCGCGACAGCGCACTTTGCTCTATGTAGAGGACAATCCGGCCAACCTGATGCTGGTGGAAGACCTGATCGGACGCCGGGCGGACATCCAGCTGTTGATCGCGAGGGACGGCAGCCGTGGCATCGAGATTGCCCGCGCCGCGCAGCCCGATGCCATCCTGATGGACATCAACTTGCCGGGGATCAATGGCATCGAGGCGCTCGGCATCCTGGCGGCAGACCCTGCGACGGCGCACATCCCGGTGGTGGCGCTGAGCGCCAATGCGATGCCCCACGACATCGAGAAAGGGCTGCAGGCAGGATTCTTCCGCTACCTGACCAAACCCATAAAGGTCAAAGAATTCATGGATACCCTGGACCTGGCGCTGAATTTCGCGCAATCCGCAGCGGCCCGCGTCGGTGTGCCAAAGCCATGATCGACAGCAAGCTCGACATCGCCGGCTCGCGCATCCTGATCGTCGATGACCAGGAAGCCAATGTGCAACTGCTGGAGCAACTGCTGATCGAGGCCGGTTACACGTGTGTTGCCTCGACCACGAACCCGGCGGAGGTCTGCGCGCTGCACCGTAAGAACAGCTACGACCTGATCCTGCTCGACCTGCAGATGCCCGGCATGGATGGATTCGCCGTGATGGCAGGCCTCAAGACGAGCGAGACCGACAGCTACCTGCCGGTCATCGTGCTCACGGCGCAACCGGGTCACAAGCTGCGTGCGCTGCAGGCTGGCGCGAAGGATTTCATCAGCAAGCCGTTCGACCTGGTCGAGGTCAAGACGCGGATCCACAACATGCTGGAAGTCCGGCTGCTCTACAGGAAGCTGGAGGCTCATGCCGCGCGACTCGAGCAGGCGGTGCTCGAGCGGACCGCCGAGTTACGTGAAAGCGAGGCGCGCTACCGCAGCCTGACCGAGCTGGCTTCTGACTGGTACTGGGAGCAGGACGAGACCGGCCACTTCACCAGGGTGTCAGGTCCGGTGCTGGAGATGCTCGGCATCCGGGTCGAGCCGCTGGTCGGCACGACCAGCGCTGACGGGATGACCGGGTGGAACGAAGTGGAGCGCAAGGCGCTGCTGGACATGATCGCCGAGCGGCAGCCATTCATCGACTTCGCCTTGAGCCGT